>JAFVSW010000286.1 GCA_017503545.1 Lentisphaeria bacterium
AATCCAATGTTTTTACGGACATTTGGACTTTGTTAATCGAATTACGTAACTTTTATTTGTTCCGGTCTGACTCTTGCCACCTACGGGACTTGTTTTACGATAATCCAATGTTTTTACGGACATTTGGACTTTGTGTCAATATTCTATAACAACCCGGAATGATTTAGTAATCCACAGACAAATCAAGTACCGGCGCCGACGGCGCAATACCGGGTGTTGATTCATTGCAATTTTTCATAACATTACAGTTATCTATAAATATTTTATAAAAAACCTGTATTTTTTTGTAAGATTTAATATATTTCCGAGAAAATAATAAATAATGTGTCCACCATAATATAACGGAAAGGTAAGAATCATGGCAGAATTTAACACAAATTGTCCGCATTGCAGAGCAGAATTGCAAGTTCAGGAGGAATGGATCGGCATGGAAGTGGAATGTCCGCAGTGCGAGAAAACATTTGTAATCAAATCCGCCTTTTCACAAGTTGAAACAAAAAAGCCTGAAGTTGTCATAAATTCCACTCTTTCTTCGGATGAAAAAAATTGTCCGGTTTGCGGCGGTATAATAAAAAGCAAAGCATTTTTTTGTAAGCATTGCAAAACGGATTTGAATAAAACACCATCACTTCAGCCGGATAAAGAATCTTTCTTTATATTCATCTGTCCGATATGCGGGAATATTGCCGAGCTGCCGGAATCAAACAAAGACAAAGAATATGAATGTCCTTGCTGCTGTGAAATGACAATTGCAAAAGAAGCGACAGAGCGTGCTTGCCCTTCATGCGGCGGAATGATTAAAATCAAAGCAAGCATTTGCAAGCATTGCAAGAAAAATATTCCGCCATTATCAGGCATAAAGACACCTCCGGCTTTTTCCAACATTGCTGATATAGCTTGCAATGCGGCTAAAAACGCAATAGGAAAAAGCAAAACAATATGCAGTAATTTGAATGTCAGTAAAACTGGAAAATCCAAACTTTGGTATATTATTCCCGGTATATTGGCATTGCTGCTTGTCACCTCGCTTATTATATTTTCCTTTTCGTCATGCAGAGAGAGAAAAACAAATTCCAACTTTTACAGTAATCAAATTCAGGTAGATGTCACAGTAAAAAAATGGTTTATCGGTGTTGGTGAAAGTTGGAAATACGGATGTGAATATAAGCTGTATGCAGATGATCAGTTGATTGCTACAAGAAATAGTACAAGTATGTCTGTTACTTTTAGTGTTTCTGTAAGAAAAGGTGCATCCTTACGCGCAGAAATGAATGCAAAAAATGGATTTGGCGGCACAAAATTACATGAAGGGCCAAAAACAGGAGCAGTAAAAGCTGCATATTCCGGAGAAAGTCTTACCATTGAATGTTGGTAACAAATAGTTTCAATATCCACAAAATAACGCTTCCAATTCAACAGAGATAAGAACGCAGTTGATTTTTCTTTTTTCTGCGATATATTATCCGGTATTTCAAATGTAATTACAAATTCTGCTTGATTGAAGGAGGCGTTTATGAATTTGTTCCGTTATGGAATTGTGACCGGATTGCTTCTGGGATGCAGCGTAATGCTGTCCGCAAAAGAAATTGCCGCACGGCTTAATTACCGGATCTGTACGCCGGATCAGCCAAGTGCGATCGAAACGATGGCGGCAAAAGAATTGGCAAGTTATCTGGAGCGGACATATACAGAAAAAATCCGCTTGAATGGAAATGATCAGCCGGTTCTGTTCAGTGTCGGGTTCGCTCCGGAAGCAAAAGATTTCAATAAAGCAAACGATGCGTTCCGGGAATCCGGATTCGGTGTTTTCTGCAGAAAACGGACGGTACTGTTGACGGGCTTTGATGATCCCGGAGTCCGCCCCTGTTATGGATATGAAGAAGGTACACTTTTAAGTGTTTATTATTTTCTCCGTCAATATACCGGGCTCAAAATTTATGCGCCGGATCCGGTACACGGGGAAAAGTTGGGGCGGAATACGGAATTGCAGCTTCCGGCATCCGACAAGCCGCGTTTTTCGTTCCGTGTACGCGAAATGAGCAAAACATTTGCGGATGTCACGCCGAAAGCAATGGCATTATATTCCCGGAAACAGCTTTGTCATAATTACTATTGGACCAATGCCAATGTCTATTATATTGTTTTGAACAAGTGGGGGAAACGCTTCAAAGATCAACCGGAAATGCTGGGCTTTCATCGTGGAAAACGGCAGAGTATTTTGTATCCGTACCACATTCCCTGTCTGACCAATCCAAAAGTCAAGGAAGTGGTGGTGAACGATATTCTTGCCATGATCCGCAAAAAGAAAATGGAAAAGTGTACGGTACTCCGCGTATTCTGTGATGCCCCGTTCCGCCGTTGTGAATGTGCAAACTGTGCAAAAATTGCCACAAATGACGACTATTTTTACGGATTCATTCTGTCGGTTCGTGATGAAGTGAAAAAGCAATATCCGAACACCCGGCTTGTATTGCAGGAAAAAGGTCATTCCCATCGGAATCCGCCGGCTGCCGGCGATTTGAAAGATGTGGTAGTGGATATTGCAACCGGGTATCCGGAAAAGGAAGATTTCCGGAAATGTCAGCCGCTTTTCCGGAAATGGCTGGAACGCGGCGCATTGCCCACGATACGTCTTTACGCACGGTATCCACGGTGGGGCAATTGTCCGCTGATCAATCCCCATGACATTGCGGCAAATTTCCGTGCGGTAAAAGGACTTGCATTGGGGCAGCGCACCTCTGACAGTTCCAAGCGTCTTCCTTATGCGTTTGCGGCGTTGACGAATTATGTTCATGCAAACTGCCTGTTGAATGTGGATGCAGATACAGACGCATTGATCCGCGATTTCTGCTCATTCATGTACCCCGGTGCGACAGATGAAATGGTTGCATTTTACGCCTGGATGGAAAAGCGGCAGGAAAATCTTGGAGCATGGGAAAGCCCCTATTTGAAAACTTATACCTATAACGCATTGAACTATCCGCTTTCCCTGCTGGATGCAGCGGCAAAAAAATGTACGGCTCCGTTCTGGCTGAATAAATTGCGGTCCGCTTTCAATGCGTTCCGTGAAGATGCGAAAAAAGTGCGCCATTTAACGGTTCATTTTGAAAAGAATTACGAACTTGTGAAACAACGGAAAGCACAATTCCTGAAACGTTATACAAAACCGTTCCAATTCTCAACGGAAAAGACGGTCTTCCCTCTCTGTCCCATGGATGTGCCTCTTGATAAAATTCAGGATTCATCCGTAGAAGTCCGTGTGGAAAAAGATCGTTTGGTATTCCGCCTTACTGCAATGGAGGAAAAAACGGAAATGATCAAACGGGCAGCCACAAAGGAAAAACCGCAGTCTATCTGGGGTGATGACTGTTTTGAACTCATGATCACCCCGGCGAAACAGGATGTACCATACTTACAGTTGGCAGTCAATCCCAATGGTGCGGCGGATGCCTTGTGGTATTCCGGACTGGGAGTCAGCAAGCCAATGAAAACACCGCCGACCGTCTGGAAAGCATCTGGAAAAGTCGGAAAAGACCGCTGGACGGCTGAAATTTCTGTACCGATGACGCTCATCCGCAAGATTTGTCCGGATGGGAAAGGCAGACTCGGCATATTCCGTACCAGAGTCTTAAACGCTCCGGATCAGCAGTTGCGCAGTTATTACTCTGCCCATTCCGGACTTGATGCAAAGACACCGGTCTCGATCAATCATCACAACATCTCCCGTTATTATCCTTTTGAACTCAAATAAGAGGAAAGAATTAAAAATGGAACTTGCAAAAAAACTTCAAGATGTGCTGGACCGTTCCGTGGAATCCGGCGAAGAATGTGGATGTCAACTGGCAGTTTACCGTTACGGGGAATTGCTTTATGATCTGGCGTCAGGTTACACCACACCGGAACAAACAAAAAAAGTAAATACAGATACCCTGTTTCCGGTTTTTTCTGTCGGAAAAGGGATTTGCACGACCTTGCTGCTGAAACTCAAAGACCAGGGAAAATTTGAATTTGATGACCTGGTTTCCAAATATTGGAAAGGGTATGAAGTCAACGGGAAGGAAATGACCACCATCCGTAACGTACTCTCTCACCGGGCAGGCTTGTATGATGTTACGGGGATTCCGTGGGAAGATCTTTTTGTCTGGGAAAAGATATGTAAATGGATGGAAGAAGGAGTACCGGGCGACACCATTGGCGGGATGCACCACTATCATGCGTTAACCTATGGTGTTCTGGCAGGGCATCTGGCAGAATTGATCGATGGCAGACCCTTCCATCAACTTTTGAAAGAAGAAATTCTGGATCCTCTGCAATTGGATCATATCTTTTTCGGAATCAGCCGGGAAGATTATGAAAATAACGTTGCGTTTATTGACGGCTCGATTGCAAAACCGGAAGATACCCGCCCGAACTACAATCAATTTGCTGTATTGGGGGGTGTAAATCCCTCCAGTAACGGGTGTGTCAATGCCCGGAATCTGGCAAAAATGTATGCCTCATTAATCGGTAACGGGGTGAATGGATGCCGTCTGGTCAGCGAAAAAACAATCGACGAAGCAACCAGGATCTGCCGCGCGCCCGAGGATGATAACCTGAATAACTGGGATAAATTCGGTTTAGGCTATGCGCTGTGCGGCCCGCAAGGAAATTACGGCAGAATGTTCGGTCACGGCGGTGCTTGCGGGGCAGAAGGCTTTGCGGATAAAGAAACAGGTTATGCCATCGGCTTCACCAAAAACAAAGTGAACAGAACCCATCCGGTGCATCCCACCCGGAATGAAATATCCAAAGTTCTCGGTCTTCCGGAACGGATCTGGTAATGGTACCGATCCCGGATCAAAAAAAATCCGGGATCGCATCCATAAAAATCAGTATTCGACAGACGCCATGTTATCGCCGGACCGGAATGTCATTTTTTTGATATTCAAATGGGGATGCAGAAGTTTATAAAACAATTCCAGCAGATTTTCGCAAGTTGCGACTTTCGTAACAACGACCAACCGGGATTCCGGGTATGCGCGCCCCAGTTCATTATGGAATGTGATACCGATATTCCGGTTGGATGGGGTACCGTTTTTGATCCCCTGCTGATCATAGGCAGAAATCACGTCAGGCAGCAACGGATCTTCCTGCTGTAAAATCAGCGCATGATCAAAGTTCTGCAAGTAATCCCATGCGATCCGTTTGATATCGTTACAGGCATACACAAACCCGGTCCGTTCATGGACATTGCCTTCCACTTCAATGGTCAATGTACCGGAATGACCGTGGAGATATTGTGCTTCGCCTTCATATCCGAGGAAACGGTGTGCATACTGGATTCTGAGTTCGGTAATAGAATGATACTTCATGATTTTCCCTCCTTTTTTGAATGATACGGAAAAAACAGCCCCTCTGCTGTTCTATCTTCTTAAATCATATTGACCGCAGGATGATGAAAAAGTTCCATCATCCGATATTTTCAGGAGGAGACATCTGCCCCAGTTTATTATTTTCGACCAGCATTTTCCGGTATTCGACAGGCGTCATACCCGTAATCTTCCGGAATACGCGGAAAAAGTAAGACGGCGTGGAAAATCCGGAAACTTTCCCGATTCCAGCCATGGGAACCGGATATTCATTGGAGAGCAGCCATTTTGCATTTTCCACACGGCGTATATTCAATAATTCGGTAAAAGTCTTTCCGAAATATCCGCGGACACGCACCGTGGTATGAGATGGAGTCCACCCCAAATGCCGCGCCAGATCGGCAAGAGAAATATTACGGCGGAATTGACTGTTGATAAAGTCACGGATCACCGCTTGCGGGGCAAGAGGATACTGCGTACTTTCGTACAATTGTTTCTGAAACAGAGAGGTCAATTCCTGTCCGAGCAGCGTCATCATTGTGGGCAGTTCGCGGAATTCCTCCGGCGTTAAAACAGTCAATTCATCAGGTTGCGCAAACTGGAGCCGTTTTTTAACAATCAGGCTGTCCGGCGGCATATCTTTTTCCGCAAACGGCTTGAAGATTCCGGCATACACATGGAACATTTTATATCCCGGGATAACGACGGTTGTGACAGCTTCCATAAAACCGGCGTGGCAAATTTTGAAAAAGACATTTTTGACATTGAAATAATGTTGAGTAACAGAATGTTCATCAAAGGAACGGCAGACCGAACGATGCTGATGCCGGAATGTATTGCAAGCGGGAGCAAGATGCGTTGTATCCACATCCGGAAAATTCCGGCTGAACAGAAAATTTCCGGCACCATCCACAATACAGACCCGGCAACGGTAAACCCGTTCGATCGTCCGTATCAAATTGTAAACGACATCAACCTGTTCCATTGTTATAATGCTCCATTTTGAAATTTTCTCAAGAGGTAATTTCAAAAGTCCGGCAAAATTTGACTGAAAAAGGATTGTTGAAGAGATGGAAATGGTAGTTTGTGCGTGGCTACCCAGAGGGTAACCACCGCAAACGCTCCGTTTTCAGATCCCAACAAGAGTTTTCAGGCATTTTTGAAAACTTTTGAAATTGCCTCTAATATACAGCTAAAAAAACAGAAAACAAGGTAAATTCGATAAAAAGAGATATATTTTCGACAAATTGTTTATTGAAAAATAGTTTTTTGCGATATATATTATCGGCAGTCAATAAAATCAAGGAGATTCTATCATGACAATCAATGAAAAGAAACAAGTATTTTTCAAGTGGGCATACGGTCTGTTCATTCATTACGGAACCTATTCCACACTCGGACGCGGTGAATGGGCTCTGTTTCATGAACGCATGACACCGGAAGAATATTTTGCTCAGACGCTTCCCGGATTCAAACCGGCAAAAGGCTGTGCAAGAAAATGGGTGGAACTGGCTGTTCGCGGCGGAATGAAATATGCCGTTCTTACGACACGCCATCACGAAGGTTATTTCATCGGCGATGAATTGTTGCGGGAATATGTGGATGCCTGCCGTGAATATGGATTGGGTGTCGGTCTCTATTATTCCGTCGCCGACTGGTCTGATC
Source organism: Lentisphaeria bacterium (assembly GCA_017503545.1). GTDB lineage: Bacteria > Verrucomicrobiota > Lentisphaeria > Victivallales > UBA1829 > RGIG8244. The sequence continues at coordinate 7,014 of JAFVSW010000286.1, forward strand.
CCGGTTATTGCGCCGGTCCGGCAGATAAAGAAGGCTGGGAAAAATTCGTTGTCAGAACTCATAAACAGATCAAAGAAATCATGACCAATTACGGCAAGATCGATTATCTGTTCTACGACGGATGCCCGCCGCCTGCTACATGGCGTCTTCATGAACTCCATAAAGAAATCCGTGCGATGCAGCCGGAAATGCTCATCTGCCGCTGTTCTGAAGATACCGACCTGAAATCTTGTGAAGGTCATGCAAACGGCGACCCGAACAACCTTTGGGAATCCTGCTATACGCTTAACGATTCCTGGGGCTATGTCAAAGACGATCACAACTGGAAATCTCCGGCTCAGGTCATCAACATGCTGACCACCAACCGTCACAACGGCGGCAACCTTCTGTTGAACGTCGGTCCGATGGCTGACGGTACAGTTCAGCAGGAAGCCATTGATATCATCTCTGAAATCGGCGACTGGCTGAAAGTTCATGGCGAAGCAGTTTATGATGTCGATCCTCATCCGTTTGCTTATCATGATCAGCGGATCAGTACCGGCAAAGGCAACATGGCTTATATCCGGATCAACAGATGGCACGGCAATACAGAATTGACCACCGGGATCGCCAACAAAGTCAAGAGCATTACGCTGATGGAAAACGGCAAAGCCATGTCCTTCAAACAGGAAGGCGATAAGATCTGGATTGATATGAGCGAACTGCAAAACAGCCGTCCTTATCCCTATTTCTTCAAATTTGAACTGGATGGCGCACCGGTCGGTATCCCCAACCCCAAACGCCCGAATTGTAATATCAAAACAACAGGAGAATAAGTCATCATGAATCTTTCTTTCCCCAATGAAAAAATTGATGAATGGTTTGGTTTCAAACGTCATATCTTTGACTTTGAAGGCAGAGAAGCCTGGATCGTAGAACCCGAAAACGCTGCAGACGGCAATCCCTGGACATGGTGTATGGAATGGCCCACCGCATTTGTGGTCCGCACCGGTGTCCCCGCACTGTTGAAAGCCGGTTATCACCATGTACACATTCATGCGACCGGTCATGGTAACGAACCGGACCAGGTCATTTTCCGCAAATTCCATGATTTTCTGATCTCGCTTGGTTTTGCAAAACAGGCAAGATTGATCGGCATGAGTTTTGGCGGTCTGTATTCCATCCGTTATGCGGCAAAAAATCCCGGCATGGTGGCAAGAGTCTATCTGGATGCTCCGGTTTGCAGTTTTGTCAAATTCAGACACATGGATCTGGTCAAAGATCAGTACGGTATTTACACCTTTGCGGAAGCAGATTCCTCCCCGGAAATGCCCATCAATATGGCGGATAAAGTCACCGATATTCCCTTCCTGCTGGTTTACGGAACCGATGACTTGAGCGTCGATCCGACTCTCAACTGCGAAATTTTTGCGGAACGCTTCCAGAATGCAGGCGGCAAAATGCAGATTATGAAACGCAATCTGTGGGGACATCATCCCCATGGTTTGGATGATGTAACGCCTATTCTGGATTTCATGGCGTGAGTTCTTCCATCATCGAAAAATTAAAACAAGCCGCTCTCTTCCGCCGGAATTTTTTCGCGGAAGGGACGGCTCATGATGCCCCGTTCCGGCTTGTCAACGGATTTACCGAAGATCTGCCGGGACTGGTCATTGACATCTTTGCAAAAACAGCTGTAATTCATGATTACGGAACCGATCCGTATGATTCCGCGGAGATTACAGAATTTCTTCTGGCAGAATTGCCGTTCCTCAAAGCGGTCATTTTGAAAAACCGTGCCGCCCACTCTTATGCGGAGAAAAACGGGGTGCTTCTCTATGGTGTCAAACCGGATGACCGGATCAAAGAAAACGGTGTGACTTATGCACTGGATCTGATGATGAACCGGGATAACAGTTTTTACGCCGACACCCGGTATTTACGCCAATATCTGTTGACCCATGCCAAAGATTGGGATGTACTCAACACCTTTGCCTATACCGGCAGTTTGGGCGTGGCAGCGGCAGCAGGGGGCGCAGCAAGTGTTTTGCAGACTGATCTTTCGGATAAATTTATGCAGACGGCAAAACGGTCGCTCTCCATGAATAAAATCTATTTCACCAACAAAAATTTTCTTGCGGGGAATTTCTTCCCGGTCATCAGCCGTTTGAAACGGGAAAACAGAAGATTCCATTGTGTCATTCTGGATCCGCCGTTCTTCTCAAAAACGGCAAGCGGAGATGTGGATCTCTGTGCGGCACCGGAAGTACCGATTAATAAAGTACGCCCGCTGATCCATGATGGCGGCTGTTTGATCACCGTCAATAACTCCCTTTATCTTTCCGGGGAAGAATTTCTGAACCGGGTCAATACACTTTGTAAAGATGGCTTTCTTTCCATCGAAGAAACCATTTCCATTCCGGCGGACTTTATCGGTCCTGATCCGGATTATATGCGTCATTATGCCGTCAGTCCTGCACCCTTCAATCATCCTACCAAAATCATTGTTCTGCGCGTAAAACGCAAATAAGGCGGAACCGCTCTCTTTCCGGCATTACAGCAGCCGGATATTATGCAATAAAAAAACGGCACAGAGTTTTCACTCTGTACCGAAAAATCAAAAAACGGATAAACCGCAGATTAATTATTTGTCATAAGCATGACCGGCAGAACCGAGCACGTTATTGATCTTATGAGCATACATTGCTTTCATTCTGTCACGAGCAGGACCGAGGTATTTGCGCGGGTCGAATTCAGCGGGTTTGTCAACAAAGACTTTACGGATACCGGCAGTCATAGCGAGACGGCTGTCAGAGTCGATGTTGATTTTGCAAACTGCGGATTTAGCAGCTTCGCGGAGCTGTTCTTCGGGGATACCGACAGCAGCTTTGAGCGCACCACCGTTTTCGTTGATGATTTTGACTTCTTCCTGAGGAACGGAGGAAGAACCATGGAGAACGATCGGGAAGCCCGGGAGTTTTTCTTCGATGGCTTTGAGGACATTGAATGCCAGCGGGGGCGGAACGAGCAGACCGGTAACGGGATCTTTTGTGCACTGTTCGGGAGTGAATTTGTATGCACCGTGAGAAGTACCGATGGAGATTGCGAGAGAATCAACGCCGGTCTTTGTGACAAAGTCAACAACTTCTTCAGGTTTTGTGTAGTGAGATTCAGCAGCGGAAACTTCGTCTTCGACACCGGCGAGAACACCGAGTTCGCCTTCGACAGTCACGCCGTACTGATGAGCATAGTCACAAACTTTCTTTGTCAAAGCAACGTTTTCATCATAGGGGAGATGAGAACCGTCGATCATGACAGAGGAGAAACCGAATTCGATACAGGATTTGCAAACTTCGAAAGAATCGCCGTGGTCGAGGTGCAAGCAGATGGGAACCGGACCTTTGCCATTGCTGATTTCGCGGGAATATTCCACAGCACCCTGAGCCATATAGCGCAGGAGAGTCTGGTTTGCGTACTGACGGGCACCTTTGGAGACCTGGAGGATCACCGGGGATTCCGTTTCAGTACAAGCCTGGATGATAGCCTGGAGCTGTTCCATGTTGTTGAAGTTGAAAGCGGGAATGGCGTATTTACCAGCCATTGCCTTTGCAAACATATCCCGTGTATTCACGAGACCGAGGTCTTTGTAGTTGACCATGTTGGAATTCCTTTCCTTGATTTGTTTAGGGTTAAGACTTTTAAAACTTATACAATATACCACGTTTTTCGGTAAAAACAAATTTTTCTCCAACCTTTTTTATATTTTTTTATCCAATTCAACTCATGTCGTCAATTTTTTCTTTTTTTTGCTTTTCCGGTCTTGACTTTTTTATTTCACGTTGTATTGTTTTCATCAAGGGAAGTGCGGTCAGGGGGACCGCAGGATGTCCCGGATCAATCAAAGGACCAAACCGCGGTCCGACAAAAAAAGGAGGTGCTTATGATGAAAAAAGCAATCACGACCTTCGCGTTCACCAGTCTCTTTTCTCTTGCTCTGTTTGCCGGAGAAGGTTGTTGCGGCACGTGCAAAGGCGGCAAAAATGATGCCGATTGCAAAGAAAAACTGAAGGAATGTACTGCAAAAAATTGCAGTTCAAAATCCTGCAAAGGGCATCATAAAGGAAAAGCGAACACCCACCGTTCCAACAGAGATGGCAACAACAATGGTACGGAAGTCATCACAACCGAAGAAGAAGTGGTGATCATTGGGGAAGCCGTCCCTGTCAACACCGCAAAAACACCGACAAAATCCGCCGCAAAATGACAAATCCTGCGTTCATGATGTAATGTGAACCGATGGGTACTGTAACAGTCCGTAAAAAGAGGGTTACAGTACCTTTTCTGATTTCTTACTCAAACAAAGTCTGAAGATTTTTCACCAGGATCATGTTGATTGATTCTTCAGAGATCCCGTTTTCCCGGAGGAAAGGCAGTACAGTATCATGAACAACGGCAAGGCGATCCACCGGTTCGTGCGCATAAACCTCTGTTTTACTGTTCATATAATCCTGATAACAAATACCATCATGCGCAAAAAAGAGTTTATTTGCCCATCCCTGCCGGATCAATTCTGCGGCGAGTCCGGCTTTTTTCAAAGAGGAAGCATCCCGAAAGAGCCGGTCAACCGAAATATAAGCACCGCGATTCAACAATTCAATATTGTATTCCAAATCCAGACTGTCCGCAGAATGGCCGACGATGATCTTATTCATCGGGATATCATATTTTGCAAATTCATCAAGGATCTGCAAGCCGGTCTTCCGTCCGGGATTGGAATGAGCAAACACCGGCAAATTGGTGGCTTTCATCACCAGAGAAAGAATATGGATGACCCGTGCCTGATACCCGTCAAGGGGAGTTTCCACTGCACATTTCAGAAACGCCGGTTTGATAGAGCCGTTATTGATTTCATCAATCAACCAGTCGGCAACACATTCCGGGGAAGCCTTACAAAGCGTAAAACAGTTACCGGTATAAAATCCGGTGGATGCAATGATATAAACGCCGGATTCTTCGGAGACACGTTTCAACAAATCCAAATCTCTGCCGAGACTCAATGGCGTCCCATCCACAATGGTTTTGACATCATGTTTTTCTTTAATGTATTTGAGTCTTTCTGCGACAATGGGAATGACTTTTGCCGGATCATTCCAGCGCGGGTGAAACGCTTGCATGAATTCCGGAGAAGAACAGATCACATGTTCATGGATCAAAGTTGCTCCGAGTTCTGTAATATCGACCTGCCCGGTAACTGTATTGATCTTCATTTTTTTGTCCTTTCAAATTGTTATCAGCAACAAATCAGGATGATCCCCAGGAGACATCCTGCCAATGCTCCGTATTGCAAAATAGAATTTTTTTCCCGGATAACAAAACTGCAATAAAGGAAAAAACCGATAATGCAGGAAGCGATCATCAAGGGATACGATGCAGACCCGAGGCCATTTTCAGCCATGGCATCCATACCGGGATAAAGCAGAAGATAAGCAAAAATCAAGCCGAAAAATTGCAAAGAACCAATAAAGATCCAAAGCCATTTGGAACGAATCATTCCACCCCAGTTTTTCCATTTTCCACTTTGCAGAAGCAGAAAACCGGAAGTCAGAAAAGCACCGCTGGCAGTGGCTATGGAACGGATGATGGGAGAAAGGTTTCTTCCTGCTTCAAAATAAGATGGTATACTGGCAAGACACTGTAGAACCCCGGTGATCAGGAATGCGATAAAAGCAAGAATACGCCACATTCTATCACCGGAGGAAGTGTTGTCTTTGGCACAACCGGACAAAACCAAACCAGTCAGAATCAAAAGCAGTCCGAAAACACGGATCATTTTCAATTCCACGCCGAAGAAGATGATCCCCATAAGGAACGGGAAAATCATTGCCGATTGAATGATCGTCCAGATCATACCGTTCGGTCCTTTCTGCATGGCTTTTGACATAAGTACCAGCATGATACAGTTCAGCAAGCCGGTAGTGAAATATGCCACACAAACCCAAACTCCGCTGATGGTAAAATCACCTTTCATCCCGATACCGCCGGACAGGTAGAAAATCAGAGTTCCCACCGTTATGGTGACCATTGAACCGCCGAGCTGGATCAGGGCGGGATCGACGTTCTTTTTGGGAGCCATACCCATCACAATACCGACAAGAGTCCAGCTCAACCCGACAGCAATCAGAGCAAAAATACCGAATAACATTTAGCGTATTTTTCAAAAAAATTATTTACCACCGAGGTGACGAAGCCATGCTTCCACAAACATATCCAAATCGCCATCCAGAACAGCGGCAGTATTCCCGGTTTCAGCATTGGTACGCAGGTCTTTCACCATCTGATAGGGCTGTAAAACGTAAGAACGGATCTGGCTGCCCCAGCCGATTTCGGATTTTTCACCGGTCAACTGCTGTGCCTGCTGTTTGCGTTTTTCTTCTTCCAATTCGTACAAACGGGCTTTGAGCATTTTCATAGCCATCGCTCTGTTTTTGTGCTGAGAACGTTCCACCTGGCAGGCGACGACTACACCTGTGGGGATGTGGGTGATACGCACCGCACTGTCCGTACGGTTGACGTACTGACCGCCCGCACCGGAAGCACGGTAGGTATCCACTTTCAAATCTTTTTCTTCGATTTCCAATTCGATATCTTCTTCCATTTCCGGGAACGCATCCGCAGAAGCAAAGGAGGTATGACGGCGTGCGTTACTGTCGAACGGGGAAATACGGACCAGGCGGTGTACGCCGCGTTCGGCTTTCAGATAACCGTAAGCAAATTCGCCGGTGACTTTCAACACTGCACTCTTGATACCGGCTTCATCACCGGGCTGCATGTCAATGATTTCATCTTTATATCCGCGGCGTTCAAACCAGCGGCGATACATACGCAGAAGAATGCTTGCCCAGTCGCAGGATTCCGTTCCGCCGGCACCGGCATGGATATAGAAATAACAGTTATTGCGATCAAATTTACCGGAAAGGAAGCTGAGGAGTTCCAGTTTATCCAAGTGTTTTTCCAATTCAGCCCAAAGTCCGTCCGCTTCTTCCAGGAATGCGGGTTCTTCCGCTGCCAATTCCGCAAGAGCGGTAAAATCGTCTGCTTCTTTCCGGAGTTCCAGGAACGGAGCGATGGAGTTTTTTGCGGAACTGAGTTCCTGCACGGTAGACTGAGCTTTTGTTTTATCATCCCAGAAATCGGCTTTGGACATCGTTTCTTCCAATGCGGCGATTTTGGTACGGACTTCATCCAATTTCAAAAAAGCGGCAAGATGTTCGATACGTTCGGTCACATTGCGGCTGTGTTCTCTTAACTGTTCCAGTTCCATATTCGTCGTTCTTTCCTGATAAAGTTATCATTTTTTACATTACAATAACATATCACACTTTTTTAAATGTTCAATCGGATTTTCCTTAATTCTGCGGGTATTTTTTTATAAAAGACATTTTTTTATGAAAATCTCTTGAGTTTTTTTGAGTTTTCCGCTTGCAAAACAAAAGGAAAATGCTAAAGTACTGTCGAGTTTGATTTTTTAATGGATAATAAGGTATGCAATTATGGATATTCAAGGTGTCTTCCGTCACTGTCTGGATAAAGTATTTCCTGTCGATGCAGACTGGAAAAATGATTATCGCAACGGTTCCGCTCTCCGCGGCGAACGCTTTTCCATGCAATTCGTATATAAGGTGAAATGTTTCCTCCCTGTTGAAATATCTCTTGAATTGAAATCACCGCTGAAAAAATACTGTACCTTACGCCGGGTCGAACTCGTCCCCGCCCGTTACCTTATTTCCGAAGCATTTTCAGGTGCCGCCGCAAATGATCTGAAACCGGGACTTTACCCCGACCCGCTGCTGGATATCAACGGAAATTTCAGAAAAACCCAGAACTGTTGGCATGCCGTTTGGATCGATGTGGAAATCCCACGGTCCTGCAAGCCAGGCAAATATGAAATCGAACTGACGGCTGCCGCTCACGACCGGTGGCAACCGGATGTAAAGCCATCCGTCACCCGGAAATTTACTCTGGAAGTGATCGATGCCGTTCTCCCGGAACAGAAACTTGTTCATACGGAATGGTTCCATGCGGATTGTATCGCCTCCTATTACAAGATTCCGGTTTGGAGTGAAGAACACTGGCGGATCATTGAAAATCATTTCCGCGCCGCCACATCTCACGGAATCAATATGATCCTGACTCCGGTCTTTACGCCGCCGCTGGATACCGCTGTCGGCGGGGAACGCCCCACCGTTCAATTGGTGGATGTTACCGTAAAAAAAGGCAAATATTCATTTGATTTCACCCGTTTGACAAAGTGGATCGATTTGGCATTTGCCTGTGGATACAAATACATTGAAATTTCTCATTTGTTCACACAATGGGGTGCCGCGTTCTGCCCGAAGATCATGGCAAATGTGGATGGCAAAGAAAAACGTATTTTCGGGTGGGATGTCAAAGCCGATTCCAAAAAATACCGGGATTTTCTTAACGCCTTTCTCCCTGAATTGACCGCATACCTGAAGAAGAAAAAATTGCAGGATGTAACGTATTTCCATTGTTCCGATGAACCTGTGACAGCACATTTGGAAAGTTACTCCAAAGCGGTAAAGATCCTCCGGAAACATTTGGAAGGATTCCAGATCTGCGATGCCTTGAGTCATACTGATTTTTACGAACAGGGTCTGGTTACACTCCCGATTCCTTGCGAGGATAATCTGGATCAATTTGCCGCACTCCATGTCAAACCGCTTTGGACTTATTACTGTTGCAGTCAGATGAATAAAGTGCCGAACCGGCTTTTCTGTATGCCGTCAAGCAGAAATCGTATTCTCGGTATGATCCTTTACCGGTACGATGTGGAAGGATTCCTGCAGTGGGGATTCAATTTCTATCATTCCCAGTATTCCATCCGCACGATCGACCCGTGGTCAAATACGGATGCGGATGAAGGATTCCCTGCCGGGGATTCCTTTATGGTTTATCCGGGTGAAGATGGCGCGGCGATCAGTTCACAGAAATTGGAAGTCATGTTCCAGGGAATGCAGGATTTGCGTGCATTGCAATTGCTTGAAACATATATCGGCAGAGAAAAAATCGAAAAACTTCTGGATAAAGCATCCGGCGGTAAGATGTCCATGCACTCTTATCCGCAAACGGCAAAAGAACTTCTGGCATTGCGGGCAAAGATCAACACCTTGATCAAACAGCATTGTACCGGAAAATAAGAAATACGCTGGAGAAACATCGTTATGGGCAAGAAAGCAAGACAACGCAGAAATACGGCTTTTGAAGAAAAAAGCAGAATGTTCCGTGGAACGTTTTCTGCCGCCGCTGCCGGGTTCGGCTTCTTTCTGCCTGAAAACGGGGAAGAAAAAGAATGTTTTGTACCCCCGGTCGGTGTCGGACCCGCGTTAGATGGCGATACGGTGGAAGCACAGGTCTTTTATCCGGACAGAAACGGCAGAATCTTCGGTCATTTGTCAAAAGGTCCGGTCGCCTACATCAAAGCCGTATTGGAACGGGGCAGAAAAACAATTGCTGCCCGGTTGGACAGCCGTCATTCCGCACAGCCCATGGACCGGCATCTGCCGGATACCATTGCGGTAAACTCGGTTCCCCGCGACACAAAAACCGGAGAATGGGTACAATTGCGTTTACTCCCCGGCGGATCCAAGCATACGGAAAAACTTCGTGGTGCAGTGGAAGAACGTCTCGGTATGGCGGGAACAGTGGAAGGTGATCTGAATGCGGTTATGGCAGAATTCAAATTGGAGCCGCCTTATACTGCGGAACAGGAAAAAGCAGCGTCTGCCGTAAAAAAAGCAGAAATCGAACGGGAAGACATGACGGATCTTGCCGCCATCACCATCGACCCCTCCGACGCCTGTGATTTTGATGACGCCTTGACCATAGCCGTTACTGGGAAAAATGAAGTCACGCTCGGCGTTCACATTGCGGATGTTGCCGCCTGGATCAGACAAGGCACTAAATTTGATAAAGAAGCGGCAAAACGTGGTTTTTCCTCTTATCTGCCCGGCAGATTTCTGCCGATGCTTCCCAAATCATTGACGCAAAAGATCAGTTTGCAGCAGGGAGAAGTTTCCTCTGCACACAGCGTATTTTTCACCATCCGGCGTAATGACGGCAAAATATTATCCGTCAGACGGGCTCATACGCAGATCAAAGTCGTTCACCGGCTGACTTATGATGAAGTACAGAATTTTCTTTCTGATCCGGAAAACTGCCCTGCCGGTTGGAGCAAAACATTCAAAGATGAATTGACTCTGCTGGCAACAACAGCACGGCGACTCCGGGCAAAACGGTTGAAACAGGAAGAATTCCTGATGATCGATACCGTCGATACCCGTGCGTTATGCAACGAAGAAACGGGAGAAGTCACTGCCATTGATAAACGGACTCAAACGGAAGCCGATCAATTGGTGGAAGAATGTATGCTTGCAGCCAATTCTGCCGTAGCCAATGAATTGATCGAACGTCAGGTAGCAGGTTTGTACCGTGTCCACCCCTGGCCGACACCGGAAAAGATCGAAGAATTTTCCCTGTTCGTGAAGAATTCTTTCAAGCTCAAAACCGGCGATATTATTTCTTCCCGTGCCGCCTGTCAGAAATTTCTGGCATCGGTGCCGGACGATCACCGGAAAAGTGTGATTCTCTCTGCATTTCTGCGTGCCTTGCCCCGGGCATCTTACGCGGAAGACCCGTCCATCCATTTCGGATTGGGCAAGACCCGGTACAGTCATTTTACCAGTCCGATCCGCCGTTATACGGATTTGCTGATCCATCAGCAGCTTTGGAATCTGGATACAAAAAAGAAATTGAAATCCAAAAAGTTCATGGGAGAACAGGCAATCCGCTGCACAAAACTGGAAGAAGCCAACGACAATGCTTATTTTGCCGCGAACGACCGGATGAAACTTCATTATCTGCTGCAAACACATGCGTTGGAAAACGGGACATTGTATGAAGGCGTGATCACGAAAGTGACGGCTGCCGGATTATTGTGTGAGGTTCAGGATTTGGGACTTTACGGATTTGTACCGTCGTCTTTCCTGCGGGGTGGCGAATACCGTCGGAGCCGGGATCGTCTTTCGGCGAAATTCCAGGGGAGTCACACGGAATATAACGCAGGAGATTTTGTTTATTTGATACTGGATTCTCTGGATATGGTACATGGCAGTGCCGTATTCAGGATTTCAATATAGTCGTAACTCACAGCACTCATCAACAACTTAACACAAGGAGAAAAAACATGCGTGCTTTTTCAAAGATCTCACAGGATTGGTGGGATTACACAACATTGGATCGGGAAATTCTCGATGCAGCCGCCCGTATCACCATTGATACACTGAAGAGCTATGAACGCCCCGGCTTCAAAATCAATCTCTACAACACGTTCCAGGAATTCTATTGTGCAGAAGCACTGGAATACATCCGCTGCTGGATGAAAGCAACTGCAGATAATCCCTGCGGTATCTGCGGTCCCATCGGCCCCACAGAACAGCTCCCCCTCGTTGCTCAGATCGTCAACGAAATGAACCTGTCTCTGAAAGATGCTCACTTCTGGGGCATGGATGAATGGGCTCTCGAAGGCGATGTCCCTGCCGGTATGGACTTCCCCCTCGGTTTCGCAAAAGCGGACTGGGATCTGTGCTTCTCCAAAATCCGTCCTGAACTGCGCATGCCCAAAGAAAACATGCACTTCCCCAGCGATGGTCTCGATGCTTACATGAAATCCTACGATGAAGCAAAATGTCTCATCATGCAGGGCGGTCAGGGCGAAACAAAACACTGGGCATTCAATGACCCGGTCCGCCGTATCGGGCAGTACAAAGATGCTCCCCCGACACCGGCTGAATACCGTAAACTCGGTACACGCCTTGTCGAATTGCACCCGATCACTCTCATTCAGAACGCCAGAACATCCGGTGGTGGTACGGTTCAGAACGTTCCCTGCCGTGCATTCACTGTCGGTCCCCAGGAAACATGGAAATCCGATCAGGTATCCATCTGGCATCCGGGTCACCATGACAATCCCTTCGGCATGCGCCTGACCACTTACATGATCTCCAAGAAGATCGCCGACAGTACCGTTCCCATGTCCCTCCTCAGCGAACATGACAACGTTGTATTCAACTTCTACGCACCGGGCTTCGGTGTTTGTGATGTGGAGATGCACTGATCATGGCTAAACGCGCATTCGCAATTGCATGTCACCCCGACGATATCGAATTCATGATGGCTGGAACTCTGATCCGTCTCAAAGAAGCCGGATATGAGATCCACTACATGAATATCGCCGATGGCGCACTCGGCGGCAATATGCTCAAACATGCCGCACTCGCAGCCCGCAGACGGGAAGAAGCTATGGCGTCCGCCGCTATGATCGGCGCCATCTTCCACGAATCCATCACGCACGACCTGGAAGTCTTCTACAACACCGAACAACTTACCAAAGTTGTCCGCGAAGTTCGTAAAGTCGATCCCGAAATCATCTTGACACATGGTCCCTATGACTACATGGAAGACCATATCAACGCCGGACGTCTTGCCGTTTCCGCTGCTTTCTGCCGCGGTATGGGCAACTTCCGCGGTGTGGAAGATGTGGAGCCCGTTTCCACCGATGTGGCAGTCTATCACTCCCTGCCCCTTTCTCTGAAAGATCAGCTGAACAGACCGGTCATTCCCGATATGTTCGTTGACGTCACCTCCACCATCCCGATGAAACGCCAGATGCTCAACTGCCATCAGACACAGAAACAGTGGCTCGATGAAAGTCAGAAGCTGGACGCTTATCTCGATGATATGGCGAACAGAGCAAAGGCTATGGGACAGCTCTGCGGCAAATGTGAATATGCCGAAGGCTGGATCCGCCATAACCCCTGCGGTTTCTGCGCAGAAGATTTCGATCCGCTGAAAGAAATCTGCATCGCCTGATCCTGATCGATCAAACTGCAACGGATACGGTTCTTCCACACGGAATGCCGTATCCGTTTTTAACTTTTCAACCTTTTTCGATTATTTTATGAATGACAATCAGAAACGGATCCTGCGTTTGAAACAGGAACATGCTTTGCCGCAGGAAGAATGGTTCGCGCTGTTTTCCTCATGGACTCCGGACGATCGGGAATTCGCCGCCGTCCACGCAAAAGAGATCGCACAGAAAAAATTCGGAAACCGTATCTATGTACGCGGGCTCATCGAATTTTCCAATTACTGCAAAAATGATTGTCTTTACTGCGGTATCCGCCGCTCCAATGCCAACGCCGAACGGTATCGGCTTACCGAAGATACCATTCTGGAATGTTGTCACGCCGGATATCAATACGGATTCCGTACCTTCGTTCTCCAAAGTGGAGAGGACGGCGCATACGGTCCGGAAAAACTCATCCCCTTACTGAAAAAAATCCGTCAAACTTATCCCGATTGTGCCATCACCCTTTCCGCCGGAGAATATTCATACGAAACATATCAGGCATTTTTTGATGCCGGTGCAACCCGTTATCTTCTGCGGCATGAAACGGCAGACCCGTGTCATTACGCAAAACTTCATCCGGAAAAAATGAGTTGGGAAAAACGCATACAATGTCTGCATGATCTGAAAAAAGCCGGATTCCAAACCGGATGCGGCTTTATGGTCGGTTCTCCCTTCCAAACCGTGGAACATCTGGTCAAAGAAATGTTGTTTATTCACGACTTCCAACCGGAAATGGTAGGGATTGGCCCTTTCATTCCCCACAAAGACACCCCGTTCCGGAATGAAAAATCCGGCAGTGTGGAATTGACATTATTCCTGTTGAGTCTGTTGCGGCTCCAGCAACCGGATCTTCTTCTGCCCGCCACAACGGCATTGGAAACATTGGAACATCAGGGCAGAGAAAAAGGGATCCTTGCCGGAGCCAATGTGATTATGCCGAATATTTCTCCGGATGATGTCCGCAAAAAATATCTGCTTTACGACAATAAATTCAATGGTGGTCTGAAAGAAAATATTCTGGATTCTCCGCTCCGGAAACAGATGCAGAAAATCGGTTATGAGATCGTAATCGACCGCGGCGATCACGGTGCATAAGCACACCATTTGTGCCGGATCCCAAAATTTTTTAATATGGAAATGCGAAGCCTGTATTTTGTACAGGATTTGAGTTTACCTGCAACATGTTTTTTTATGGAGGCAATTTCAAAAGTCTTCAAAAATGCCTGAAAACTCTTGTTGAGTATAGAGTTTTCAGGCATCCCGAATTTTTATAGTTTTATGGAAAACAATATTCAATCGCAGTTTTTATTTTCTTTGCCGAGATAAGGCATAAGCGCAGTCATCCAGATATCGTATGCGGCATCGGTGGGATGTACCTCGTCCGCCATGAGAGTTTTCGGCACCCATCCGGATTCATCTGTCAACTTATCGTTAAAATCCACCCAGCAGAGTTTTCCATCCGTTTCAACAAACTTTTCAAGAAAAACATTGGTCTTGTCGTTGCGCAATCTGGCACCCGCATGTGCAACCGAGGCAGGCGAACATCCTCTGGGAAAAATCGGATGCAGAATAATCTTTGCTGTCGGTTGCCGAAGACGAATTCCTTCGATTATTTTCTTGATTCCCTCCGCTACTGCAGCAGGATCGGAATTATCTTCCGTATTATTGTTCGTTCCGATCTCAATAACGATACAGTTGGCGATATAACCATCCAGCTCCCCGTGTTCCATTCGCCAAAGAACATTCTGTGTCTTGTCGCCGCCATAACCGAGATCCAGAACCGTGCGGTCTTTTGTGAATTTTGCCCAACTTTCAGGATGTTTCCATTCCCAGAAATGTACAGTGGAGTCACCAAGCATCACAACATCCACAGTCTTTCCATTAAAACTTTCTACCAGACGGCTGCGGCTCAAAAAGCGGTTCGCCCACCAGTAATCCCCAAAAAGTCCGGGGTCGCGTGCAGGGTCTTTCGTTCTGCTCTCCATCCGGGAAACAGGGATCACCGGACTTTCAAGCCCCGCACATTCCTGTGCGGCATCACGGACAAGTGCTTCACAATTACAGGGTGTTTCTTCCGGTTTCATAATACATCAAACCTCGTGTTATTGAATATGAATCCCTCAATATGTTCAAAAGTCGTCATTTGAACCCGTTCCCAAACTGCAGGTCCATGATGTTTCCAGTCAGGAAGTTCGTCATCCGACACCTTGCGGAAAGTACAGTCTGTGAACGTAAACCGCTTCAACGGATTACCGGTACGGCCCGATATGAGCGGAAGCTCAAGTGCCGAAGCCCGGATATTCGAAAAGTAAATGTCACGCACATCAGCAACAAGTGTCCGTTCCGATGGGGATATGACTGCCCGCAGAGGATGAGCATATATGCCATCCATTCCGATTCCGTCAAACGAGATATTCTCTATAAGAGTTGCCTCACACCCGTAGTCAGGGTTGCCCGGCACGTCCGGAAGCATAATGCAAATTCCGGTACTTGTATCGTGCATGGCAATATTCGAGAAAAAGCAATTGCGTATCACACCATCATTCACCCAGCCGATGCGGATACCGTTCGCCCAGCTGCGAATCGTGCAGTTGGTTACAACCACCCGTTCACATGACTTGTTTTGAGCAAGGGAACGGCTGTTTGCTCGAACAATGATCGCATCATCGCCGGACTCAATTATGCAATCGGATACCGTCACATCGCGACAGCAATTGATATGAAGTCCGTCATTATTCGGATATTCCACATTGACCAGGATCTTGAGACCTCTCACCTGCACGCGGTCACAGTCATGCAGCCAGTATCCCCATCCGCCCGGCGAGTTCGTGAGGGTCACATCTTGAATTTTCACGTCACTGCATCCGGCAAAGAACACAACACGGGGGAGAGTCTTTTCAAGCGGGAGTTTACGCTCGTAACGAAGCCCGGTCCAATTCGGATCCTGCTTTTCCTTCACATGACAATGTCCATTACAGTCAATCGTTCCGTCACCGGTAATCGATATTCTTTCCGCCTCGTCGGCAAAGATGAAACAGGCATTCCGCCCTCTCGGAAGATTTTCCGATTTTACATGTTTGACATCCGTCCATTCCGGGAAGTCTGCAATATCAGGGGAAGCAAGAAGTTTCGCCGTGCTGTCAATATGCAGATCAACACCGCTCCTGAGTCTGAACGCACCGGCAAGAAAAGTACCGTTTGACAGGATAACGCGCCCGCCACCTGCGGCAGCACATTGATCGACTGCCGTCTGAAGTGCGACTGTATCCTTTGTCGAACCATCGCCTTTTGCACCAAAATCATATACGTTATAGTCAGACGACACAACCGATCCAGATTTCATGTCGCTGACGGTGGCTTTCCCGGGTTGAAAAGACGCCTTTGAATCAGATTGAAAATTGGACATATATTACTCTTCCTCACTGCTGCCCGTAATTTTTCCGGATTTGTTTGAATTTGTTAGAACACGTTGCACGATCGGTCATAACAGACTGAAAACGATGTCCCGAACCATGCGTTACAATAGCATATTTTCTCAATATTTCAACTCAATTCTCAACATTGTTTTAAAAAAAACAGGAAAGATTTCCGACGGGCTCATCATTTTATCCAATTACGGCAAAAAAGATTGTCTTTACTGCGGAATCCGCCGCACCAACACAAACGCCGATACAACAATAAATTCAATGGTGGTCTGAAAGAAAATATTCCGGATTCTCCACTCCGGAAACAGATGCAGAAAATCGGTTATGACATCGTAATCGACCGCGGCGATCACGGTGTATAATAATACGGCTTAATGCAGAATATTGTGTCGAAACAATGCGGCATTGACCGCTTCGATCATATCTTTGCTTTCTGTTTCAGGAATATTTGCGGTGGCAGCAGTTTTAATCAAATCTGCATCCGTAATATTGCATCCTTTTCCATTGACCATACAGGTTTGCTCACCATTGAGACCGGCACTCGGGGTCAAGTCATAAGCAGGAGCAAGCCGCCACTGATGCTTTTCGTTCAGCAGGAATGAAAAATTCTTGCTGTGATCGTCTTTATTACCGCTTTTGATATTAAAAATCATCCTGCGTGCCATTTCCGCAACATCGGTATGATTTCGGGTCAAAATCCAGGTAAGTTTCAATAAATTTTCATAATCAAGCGAAGCAAAACGGTGCGATGCATGAAGCAAACCACAGGCTGTGTGTGTATGGACTTTCCCCTTGAAGGTACGGTCAAATCTCTTAACACCGAAACATCCCCGTCCGTCTTTCATGGGAAAAATGTGTGTTTCAGGCATCGTAATTCCGGCTTCTTTAGCGGCGAGTGAATACCGGTACTCCAATTCTCCGGATGTCAGCGGATCGCGTTTCTCTGAAAACTTGATGATCCAGGGAGTATAGCCTTCCGGAATATCCTTTCCACCATGAATAATATGTTTGCGGTTGTCTGAAACATACGCAACGATTTTGGGACGGGCTCCACCGGATGAACCATTGAGTTTCAGCAGTTCATCCAAAACAAGACTGTCTTCACCATCAAGAATCCGATCAACTTCACCCGAGAGAGAATCGAGTTCAATATCGCCATACTGGTCAGGATTCCCGGCTGCGGGTTCGTATTCCAACGCCCCCATCGGATTTATCCCGATCAGCGAAAGCCGGTCAAGAGGGGTAATTTCTGCATAAGACTTCCCCATTTTGCGAAGTTTGCGATCAAGAAGCAAACATCCCCAACCATCAGGCAAACTATCATTAAAAAGCCCGAAAAGTCCACCAAAAACATGGGATCGTTCTTCAAACACACCTGATTTCAAAGGCAATTTGAAAGGAGAAAGTTCGATTCCGCTTTTCAAAAAAGCAGGTGCATATTCAAAAAAGATCCTTTGATTATCCTGATGCAGCAAGCCGACTTCCTGCCGGGAGCCATACAGATTCAAAAAAACATTCAATTTCATTTTTTCCTCGCTCTCTGCCGCGGCTTAATATCTTTGAGTTCATAAAGAGAAACCGGCACATCCGCCGGCGCAAAAAGATCAACAAATTCCTCCAATCGCCCCAGAACAAGGGCAACCCGGAGCAAATGATTGAACTGGATCTCGCCGGTTTTTTCAAAACGTTTTATGGTTCCAATCGCAATTCCAACCCTATCGGCAAGCTCCTGTTGAGTGATATTTTGTTCCAAACGCAAAGTTTTTGCACGTTGAGCGACCAAAAGCATTACGTCATGGGGAGAAATTAAATTAAAATCGATATTAGCCATTATACTATCCCTTATCATTAGATATTACAGGTTAATATACATTACAATATCTATAATGCAAGCTGAATTAAAAAAAATATTTCAAGATGCACTGCAAATCTTCACGGTTCAAGAAGCAGTTCCCGGATCCGCGTAAGAGTTTCTTCCCGGATTCCACATTCCGCAAGATAAGCTCCCACCTGTTCGCCGATTGTACCGCCCGGTACATAACTCTCCCATTTCTCAAGAAATTTGAGCATAACATCCGTATGACGGGATCGCCCCTGCGCCAGTGAAAGATTGGAAAGTTCGTATTCCAGCAAAAGATCTTCCAGACTCATTCCCAATGCAGCACCAAGCAGAAATGCAACCGTACCAGTCCGGTCACAACCGCCCTGACAATGCATATAAAGCGGATACGTTGATGGTGTGGCAAAAAGTTCAAACATTTTTTTGATCCGTTTTCTTTCGTTGGGAGAAAAAATACCAAAAGGTTTTTCGCCGATATCATAATTTTTCCAGGTGGCATAAGCATAAATAGCAAATGGTTTATGGCGCACTTTGCCGTTGAAACCTTTGAACGGCTTTACATCATCCCCACGTAAATCAAGATCGGTATGCAAGGATAAATCATCAAGCAGCGTTGCAATACCACGTTTGGTAATGGGATGTTTCGTTGTCGGCCAGGTTTGGAATTGAGCACCGCGGAATACCATCCCGTAACGGATCTTTCTGCCGTCGATTCCATGCCAGCCGCCAAGATCGCGAACATTGGTAACACCGTCAACAAACAGGAACCGCGGGGCGTCGGTCTGAAGAGTAAACGACCGCACTTCACTGCGTCTGCCGTCGGCTGATACCACACGCCAATAATAAGGGATGCCCGGTACAAGATTATAAACTGTTTTCCGTCGGATCGCAGGATGATTCCGGCATTTTCTCATGGAAGGAGAAACAGAGATTTGCAAGGTACAGGGAGTCATTTCCGGATTCTGCCAACTGAAAACGATACCTTTCGGGTGAGAACATTCTTTTTTGCGGTAAGGGACATTCTCATCAGGAGTCATGGGGCCAAGATGACCGGGTGTCTGAAAGAAACGGTCGATATCGGCAGTTCTCATGGAAATCCCGGCATTATTTGCAGGAGTTGACAGAATAATCTTTTTCATAAGGGGAATATACCTCAAATAAAATTGTCATAATAAACATGTTATACTATAACATCGAAAAACGATTTTACAACTGTGCAGTCCGGATAAAATCATAAAAAATGGATTTTAAACTTGCAAAACCGGAAATACAGGATATATTTATATCCAATCTGACGGTACAGGATCTGTTCCTGTGCGGGAAGATCAATAAAACTTAATATCCTGAATGGAAGATACAGCGTTTCCTGCTGCATCTGAAGAGAAAGGAATCATAACAAAATGCAAGAAAAACGAATCGCTCTGCTGGGGATCATTGTGGAAAACAAATCCGCGACCGCAGAGATCAATCAGCTTCTCCATGAATGTGGAGAATATATCATCGGCCGTCTCGGTCTACCGTACCGGGAACGGAATATATCCATTATCAGTGTGGTTTTGGATGCTCCGCAGGATGCTGTCAGCACATTATCCGGCAAACTGGGGATGCTCCCCGGTGTCAGCGTAAAAACCATTTTTTCCAAACAAAGTTTCACAACCGGCAACAACACAGACGGAGAATAATATTATGTACGATATCATGTCACCCCATGCCGCAGATTTTATAGATGACGGCGAAATTCTGGCAACACTGAAATACAGTGAAGAACATAAGACCGATAAAGAACTGATCGATCAGATTTTGAAAAAAGCCGCAGAATATAAAGGCTTGTCTCACCGGGAAGCATTGGTTCTTCTGGATTGTGAACTGCCGGAAGAAAATCAGAAAATCCTGAATCTGGCAAAAGAAATCAAACAGAAGATTTATGGTAACCGGATCGTCATGTTCGCACCGCTGTATCTTTCCAATTACTGCATCAACGGATGTACTTACTGTCCTTACCATGCAAAAAACAAACACATTCCCCGGAAGAAACTCACGCAGGAAGAAATCAAGGCGGAAGTGATCGCGCTGCAGGATATGGGTCACAAGCGTCTGGCATTGGAAACCGGGGAACACCCCACCATGAATCCGCTGGAATATGTTCTGGAAAGTATCAAAACCATTTATTCCATCAAACATAAAAACGGAGCCATCCGCCGGGTGAATGTAAATATCGCCGCAACAACGGTGGAAAATTACCGCAAACTCAAAGAAGCGGGGATCGGTACCTATATCCTCTTCCAGGAAACTTATAATAAGAAATTGTATGAAGAACTCCACCCTACCGGTCCGAAAAGCGATTACGCCTGGCACACAGAAGCCATGGACCGCGCGATGGACGGCGGCATTGATGATGTAGGCTGCGGTGTCCTCTATGGATTAGGCACATACCGGTATGACTTTGTCGGACAGCTGATGCATGCGGAACACCTGGAAGCAGCGAAAGGTGTCGGACCCCATACCATCAGCGTGCCGCGAATCCGTCCGGCTGATGATATTGATGCATCGGAATTTTCCAATGCGATTTCCGATGATATTTTTGAAAAACTGGTTGCGGTATTGCGTATCAGCGTGCCGTATACAGGAATTATTATCTCCACCCGTGAATCCCGGAAAGCACGGGAACGTGTCCTGGCAGTCGGTGTCTCCCAGATCTCCGGCGGCTCCCGTACCAGTGTGGGCGGATATACAACGGAAGAACGTCATGACGAAACGGCGCAGTTTGATGTAAGCGACACCCGTACGTTGGATGAAATCATCAATTGGCTGTTGACATTGGGGTACATTCCCAGCTTCTGTACAGCCTGTTACCGGGAAGGGAGAACGGGTGACCGTTTCATGAGTCTGGCAAAAACGGGGCAGATCGCCAATTGCTGTCAACCGAATGCACTGATGACCCTGAAAGAATACATGGAAGACTATGCGTCGGCGGACACGAAAGCGAAAGGCGAGAAAGTGATCCTGGAAGAAGTGGAGCAAATCCCCAATGAAACGGCGCGAAAAGTGGCAAAAGAGCGTTTGGAGAAAATTGGGAACGGGGAACGCGACTTCCGATTTTAAGATTTTTTCTGCGTAAAAAGCCGGAAAAACAAAAAACTTTTGAAAAAAAAGCATATTCCGGCTTGCAGAATTGAAAAAACATGATATATTAAATGGATTATTTCCAAAAGAAACGAAATTAAACAACAACGTAGCAGGAGCAAACAACATGTACGCTGTAATTGCAACCGGCGGAAAACAGCACAAAGTGCAGGAAAACGATGTCCTTTCCGTGGAACGTATTCCGGGCGAAGCCGGCGCCAAAATTGAATTCACGGAA
>JAFVSW010000287.1 GCA_017503545.1 Lentisphaeria bacterium
CAGCCACCGCGATGACGGCGTTTCGGTAGAAACGGACGGCATCGTGGTGGCAATGACATTCCCGGAAACATCATTGCATTGGCGAATATGTCATTCCGTACCGGAACGCCATATCCGTCAATGCCGGTCTTAGGCAATGTAGTTCTATGTTTTATACCCAGGGTTCTCGCTGACGCTTCACCCTGGGCTGTCTGACTCTTGCCGCCCCGTCCGGGGCTTGTTTTACAGCAAACCTGCGTCTTATCCGGATATTGAACTTTGTGTCAATATTCTATAACAACCCGGAATGATTTTGTAATCCACAGACAAATCAAGAGTTGGCATCAAAGGTTCCGTACTGGATTTTGATTCTTCTCAACTTTTCAGAACGAGATCGTTTTCTATTGTTCCTTTTGAAATGTTTTATGGGATATCTGTGATTAAAATATAATATTGATGTCACATTTCTGTTTCGTCGGAGTACACTACCAGTGCTTTGGCGGAAGTACAGTTTTCCGGCAGGGATACCCGGTGCGGGATATTTGCCATCATGTATACGGTGTCGCCGGGACCGAGACGCCGGCAATTGGTATCGTCATAGATGTAATAATCCAGTTGTCCTTCCAGAAGTACAAAAAATTCCTCTGTCTCATGGAACAGAAAATCACGGGGTGATCCGGGGGTGTATTCGATGATGAACGGATCCATTTTTCTGCCGATCTGGGAATATGCCAATGCGGAATAATGAATCCCGTGCATTTCCCCTGCATCGCGATCCAGCACGGTTCCATCCGTCAATTTACCGAAACTGTACGGTTTGCCCGGGGATTGCTGTCCGTTGAACAAATTTTCCACCGATACGCCCAACGCTTCTGCGATTCGGATCAATGCTTTCAGTGACGGTGTGATCCGGAAATTTTCCACTTGAGAAATAAAACCTTTGCTGAATCCGCTTTTTTTCGCCAGATATTCAACAGTCACCCCCTGTTTTTTGCGGATTGACCGGATCGTTTGCGATAACTCCAATAAATTCATTTTGCCTCTTGCATTTATTTGTAATTCTGAATGGTACGCGGCATGGGACTTGAACCCATACATCTTGCGATACAGGAACCTAAATCCTGCGTGTCTGCCAATTTCACCAGCCGCGCATGCAAAACTTTTTATTGTAATATAACTTATTGAACCATTTTTTCAACATCGTAATTGAAAAAATTTGAAAATTCCATTTTTTGTGCTACGTTATACTCCATTATTTTTAACTGATGATGACAATGAGAAAGAAAAAAATAATTCAGGATTTTACACGCGGACCGCTTTTGAAACCTATGGTTTTATTTGCTATCCCGTTCATGTTATCCAATGCTTTGCAGGTCCTGTATGCCCTCGCAGATATGGCAGTGGTCGGTTGTTTCGTGGGCAGTCACGGGCTTTCCGCCGTTTCGATCGCCAGTCAGGCGTTTATGTTTATCGTTATGCTCTGTCTTGGATTTTCCACCGGAGGACAAGTCTATATTTCCCAATTGATCGGCAGTGGACGGCATGACCGTTTGAACAAAGCCATCGGCACGTTATTTTCTGTGATTCTTGGCGGGGGTGCCGTGATGACTGTACTTGGATTGATGTTTTCCCGTTCCTTTCTTCTGTTGTTGAAAACACCGCAGGAAGCCTTTGACGATGCCATGGATTATATGCTGATTTCCTGCGGCGGCGTGATTTTTGCGTATGGATACAACATGGTGTCCGCTGTATTGCGCGGGCTGGGGGATTCCCGTCATCCGTTTCTGTTTATCGCCATTGCTTCTGTTTTGAATGTGATCCTTGACCTGCTGTTTGTGGCAGTCTTGAAAATGGGGGTTGCCGGAGCCGCTTTGGCAACGATCATGGGGCAGGGGATCTCTTTTCTATATGCGATTTATTTTCTTTATCAGAGACGGGAGGAATTCGGGTTCGATTTCCGGCTCCGCAGTTTGATTCCGGATTTGAGTGTGGTACGTGGTCTTTTACCATTGGGGATTCCGTTTGCCATCCAGAGTTGTGCGATCAATATTTCCATGCTGTATGTGAATATGCTTGTCAATTCGGTGGGATATCATGCTGCCGCAACGTTTGGTGTCGGATTGCGCCTTGATGATCTGGTCAACAAGATTTCCCAGGGGATGACTTTTGCGGTTGCCAGTGTGGTTGCCCAGAATATGGGGGCAGGGAATTATGACCGGGTGCGGAGCGGTGTCAAGATCAGTTGGTCCTGTTGTACCGGATTGTTTGTGATATACAGTTTATGTCTGCTTTTGGTTCCGGAAAAAATGTTTGGCTGGTTTACGGACGATCCGGAAGTAATCAAATTGGTTCCGGTTTTTGTCGCAGCGATTCTGTGGCAATTCCCGGCATTGGCGATCATGAAAGGGACACAAGGTTTTATTCAGGGCGTGGGCAATGCCACATTCAGTTTGGTTATTGCGCTGCTGGATGGCTTTGCATTCCGGATCGTTCTGAGCTGGTTCTTCGGTATTTATTGTGATATGGGGCTTTACGGATTTATTCTGGGGTATTCTCTTGCAACGTACGCAACGGCTCTCCCCGGGCTTTATTATTATCTGTTCTGTAAATGGCACAAACGTAAACTTGTAACGGAATAACAGGAAAAAAACACCATTTCCTCTCTTGACATTTTAAAATAATGTTTTATATTACTAAACAAACTATTAAACAATATAAAACAGCAGGAGCAGAGCAATGGCAGGCGAATTGAAAAAAATCCGTCAGGTGTTTTTGGATATGGATGGGACTATTTATCATGGAGGACGTCTTTATCCGACCACGATTCCTTTTTTGAACTTTTTGAAAAACAATGGGATCGGATATCGCTTCCTTTCCAATAATTCCTCTTTCAGTACCGCGGAATATGTGAAGAAACTGGAAAAATTGGGGATCAATGCAACAGAAGATGAATTTTATATTTCCACAGATTATGCCATTGATTATCTGAAAGCGAATCACCCGTCGGCGCGCCGTCTTTTTGTGCTTGGTATGAAAAGTATTTATGGTACGTTTGAAAAAGCCGGATATGAAGTGGTGGATGACGACCCGGATGCTGTGATCATTGCATTTGACCGTGAACTGGTTTATGAACGGTTGTGTCGTGCGGCATATTTTATCAAAAAAGGCTTGCCTTCTTTTGCCACCCATCCGGATGTATTCTGCCCCACTGATCAGGAAACGGTACTGGTGGATTGCGGCGCATTCATCGCTTGTTTGGAAACGGCAACGGGCTGTAAATTGACCGTATTGGGGAAACCGGATCCGGGATTCCTCCGTGCTGCTGCGGCACGTTGCGGAGTAAAGCCGGAAGAAACATTGATGGCAGGTGACCGCTTGAGTACGGATATCCGGTTGGGGATCAATGCGGGCGCAATGACATGCCGTCTTGTCGGTCCCGGTGCGGATTTGACAGATGTTCCGGGCGTTTTTCCGGATTATACGGTGAACGATCTTGGTGAATTGCAGCAGATTTGGATGAAGGATCTGGAAGCATGAAAGAATATGATGTTGTGATCATCGGTGGCGGTGTGACCGGCGGATCCGTTGCCTGGCATTTGTCCCATTACGATGCTAAAGTTTTGCTTTTGGAAAAATGTGCGGATGGCGGGATGGGCGTCACAAAAGCCAATTCCGGGATTGTACACGGCGGCTATTCCCATGCAACGACGGCGTTGAAAACCAAGTTGGAAGTCCGCAGTATTCCCATGTTTGACAAGTTGCAGAATGAATTGCATTTTCCGTTCAAACGTTGCGGGATCATGGTAATCGCTTATGCCGAAAATGAATTGGAAAAGTGTCATAAACTTTTTGAACAGGGGATTGCTAACGGGATTGAAGGCATGGAATGGTGCGAGCCTGCCCGTTTATTGGAATTGGAACCGAAATTGCCATCCACCGTTGCTGGGGGATTTCTTGTTCCGCAGGGCGGCGTGATCGAGCCGACAGCCTATTGTATGCGGATGTTGGAATCAGCACAGAAAAATGGCGTGGATATTGCGTATGAAAGTGAAGTGACCGGTGGCGAATTTGTGGATGGAAAATGGCAGATCTCCGTTGCGGGAATGCCGGAAAAAATCCGTTGCAATTATGTGGTGAATGCTGCCGGATTGTATGCAGATAAGATTTCCAAATCCTTTGGGGCGGAAGAATATACCATTCACCCGCGTAAGGGGGAAGAATATCTGCTCGACCGGAACAGTCCCGCCCGTCCGGAACACGTGATTTTCCCTATGCCGACAGAACACAGTAAAGGTGTGCTGGTTATCCCGACGGTCGGCGGAACGACAATGATCGGTCCGACAGCTGACATTGTGGACGGGAAAGAGGAAGATTTTACCAGTGCGGACAATTTTAAGCGCATTGTCAAACAGGTCAAGGGAATGATCAACGGGATCTCGGAACGGGATGTGATCAGTTCGTTTGCCGGATTGCGTCCCGTTCTGATCGGATCGGAAGACTTTTACATTGCCTGGTCGGAAAAAGTCCCGCAATTCATTCAGGCGGCAGGGATTCAATCCCCCGGCTTGACAGCATCTCCGGCAGTCGGTGAATACATTACTGATTTGCTGAAAGAGGGCGGTTTGACTTTGAACCAGTCTGCTGCTCCGCGCTGGATCGCACCTGTTGTGGAGGAAGCCCGGCACTGTACGCCGGAACGGCTTGCGGAACTTCATAAAGAAAATCCGGCGTGGGGCGAGTTTGTTTGCCGTTGCGAGAAAATTACAGAGGCGGAAATCGTGGATGCTGTACGGCACGGACATACTACCGTTGACGGTGTGAAATTTTACACCCGGGCAGGGATGGGCCGGTGTCAGGGCGGATTTTGTCAGGGGCGTATCCTCCACATTATCAGTCGTGAAACCGGGATTCCGATGGAGGAATTGACAAAGAAAGGCGGTAACAGTTATCTCTTGGGCGGCCGTCTTGGCGATTTGAAAGTGAAAGGTAAAGAAGAATGATAGAAACCTTGTCGTATGATGTCGCCATTATCGGCGGTGGAGCTGCCGGATTGTTTGCGGCAAAAGAAACGGCAGCCGCAGGCTGTTCCACCTTGGTGATCGACCGTGAAAAACGGACCGGTGGTATTCTGAATCAGTGCATTCACCCCGGCTTTGGACTCCATTGTTTCAAACGGGAATTGACCGGTCCGGAGTTTGCGGCAGAAGCTGATACTCTTGCCCGGAATGCCGGAGCAGATTTCCGTCTCGATACAACGGTGCGTGAGATCCGGCGGATGGAGGATGGTTCATTCCAATTGGATCTGGCATCCGGTGAATATGGTATTTCTACATTGAACGCGAAAACGGTGATCCTGACTGCCGGATGCCGGGAACGGAATCGCGGTAATCTGGCGATTCCGGGGAAACGCCCTGCCGGAGTATGGACTGCCGGTGCTGCTCAGAAATTGATGAATATTGACGGTTTACTGCCGGGAAAACAGGCGGTGATCGTCGGGTCCGGCGATATTGGATTGATCATGGCACGCCGTTTGACCTGGAGCGGCGTCAAAGTGCTTGCTGTGATTGAGATTCTGCCTCATCCTTCCGGTTTGATCCGGAACATTGCACAATGTCTGGAAGATTTCAATATTCCCTTGTATCTTTCCCATTCGGTTGTGGATATACGCGGCAGTGAACATGTCAGCGGCATCTCCGTTGCGCCGCTGGTCAATGGTGTGCCGGATATGGAAAAACAGATTCATTTTGATTGTGATACCGTGCTGTTCTCTGTGGGCTTGATTCCCTCCAACGAATTAATTGTTCCTCTGGGCGCGGCGATCGACCCGGCAACAAACGGGGCAATTGTGGATTCCAATGGGGAAACAACCGTTCCCGGTCTGTTCAGTGCGGGGAATGTGCGCCACGTTCATGACCTTGTTGACTTTGTTGCGGAAGAAGCGGCGGAGACGGGGCGTGCGGTCGTCCGTAAATTGCGTGGAGAAATGGCAAAACCGGAGTTCAATGCACACAAAAATGCGGCATTGCGCTACGTGATCCCGTCCCGGTTTGCGGCTGGGGAAAACACTCATTTCCGATTCCGTCCGGTGATTTCTGCGGAACGGTGTGAATTGACTGCCCTTTGTAATGGAGAGGTGATCAAACGGTGGACCGAACATTTTGTCAATCCGGCGGAAATGATCCAGGTGCAATTGGAGACTCCGGCAGCCGATGTGACCTTTGAATTGAATGAGGTGAAAAAATGACAAAAAATATGATTTGCATCAATTGTCCCCGTGGTTGCCGTTTGACGGTGACCCGTTCCGCTGAGGAACAATGGGAAGTTACCGGGAATTTCTGCGCACGCGGCAAAAGTTACGGAATTCAGGAAGCGACGGACCCGCGGCGGACAGTAACGGCGGTTGTCCCGTCGGCAGAGCCGCATTTGCCTTGCGCCCCGGTCCGGAGTAATGCCCCGGTTCCGGTGAAAATGATCCCGGATCTTTTGAATGAATTGTATCAGATGCGTCTGACTGCACCGGCAAAACGGGGAGAGCGTTTGATTACGAATTGGCGGGAAACAGGCATTGATATTATTTTTACATCTGATTTTCCCGCTGAAGTTTGAGTGTAAAAAGAAATTGAAAAACAAAAAACGGAATGATGTAAGGAACATCATTCCGTTTTTTGGCTTATCTGCGGATAACAGATTGGAATCAGGCACGTCTGCCGTGATGATCACCGGAGAGGACACCGCGTTTGGTTGTCTCAATAAATGTGATGAATTCACGGACTTCCGGCAGATCCGGCACTTCTTCTTTTGCCTGAGCAATCGCATTCGGCATACTCTTGCCATGACGGAAGAAGATGTTATACAGATCTTTAATGGCACGAATGGTTTCGGGAGAGAAGCCATTACGGCGCATACCGACAATGTTGAATCCACGTACACCGCCGTTCCGACCGTCACCGATCATGAACGGAGGCAAATCCATAGAAATAGTGGAACCGCCGGAGAGGACAGCCATTCTGCCCATACGGCAGAACTGATGCATTCCGGAGAGACCGGAAATCAAACATTTGTCTCCGATTTCACAATATCCGGCAAGACCGCTGAACGGGACCATGATCACACCGTTGCCAACGACACAGTTGTGTGCGACATGGGTGTTAGCCATAAAGAAACAGCCATCGCCGATGACGGTTTCGGTTCCCACGTGAGTTCCGCGGTTGATGGTTACATTTTCCCGGAATTTGTTATTGTTGCCGATCCGGGTGTAGGAAGGACCTTGAGAAGGATCATAAGCATAATCCTCTGGATCGTGTCCGATGGACGCAAAGGGATAAACCACATTGTTTTCGCCCATGGTTGTATAAGAGGCAACATGACATTGCGCCATCAGGCGTGTGCCATTGCCCAAAGTGACATGATCGTCAACGATACAGTAAGGTCCAATCTCTACAGAATCACCGAGTTGGACATCCTGTCCGATAATAGCGGTGGGATGTATATTTGCCATACGGATCAGAACTCGCGGTGAAAATTATTTTTTAGATGCTTTACGGGCAGCGTTGTGTTTTGCTTTGACGCGTGCGAGATAGTTTTTACGACGAGCTCTTTTTTCGACTTTGTTGTACTGTCTTCCCATGGTTGTTACTCCATATTGTTTTGGTTTAAGTTAAAATTTTCAAGTGTTTATCTGTGTAATATAACACCCTTTTGACTGCTTTTCAATCCCCGTTTAAAAAAAAGACGGTTTTTTTATAAAAAAAGTCACAGATATCCCATAATTTTTCAAAAAACGGGTATTTTCTCCGTATTTGAACGGGAGAATTTTGATTTTTGAAAAAGTGATTTTGTCAGATTTTTGTTTATGAGCAGAAATGTTATCTCAAGTCTAATCACAGTCACGAC
>JAFVSW010000288.1 GCA_017503545.1 Lentisphaeria bacterium
CTGGGATAAGGCATTAGAACACATCGTCCAAGACCGGCATTGGCGGATCTGGCGTTCCGGTACGGAATGACATATTCGTTAATGCGATGCTTTCCCGGAAAAGTCATTGCCTCCACGATGAATTCAGTTCCTGCGGAACGTCTTCAACGCGGAGGCTGTCATAGAGCAATGTTATTTAATATTCTATTCCCAGGGTTACGCTGCGCTTCACCCTGGGCTGTCTGACTCTTGCCGCCCTGTCAGGGCTTGTCTATTGGCAAATCCAAGTTTGTCTGGACGTTAAGGTTTATACTTATTTTACGTGTAAAACTGGTCGATTCTACATTCTGTATTTGTTTATCAGGTGTTTTTGTGCATAATTGTGGCACAAACCGTCGAAGAACCTATTTTTCGGACCGGGTAACGACATGCGGCAAATCTGTTTCTGATATATCCGCAACTGTTTTTGCTGTGTAATATCATAAAATTACAGTATAATGTTATATTTTTACAATTGTTTTCCCCTTTTTCAGCGATATTTTATTGGGTAATAAGTCAATTGAAAATGTCCATAAAAAATTACCGGATGGCTTTTGAAATTGCCTTGTATTCAGTAAAAAACAATCAACAGAAAGGTTTGAAGCAATGAAAAAATTATTGAGCCTTGCACTTTGCGCAGGCAGTTTCTGTCTGACCGCAGCGGCACCATTGTTTGACAATGGGAAAAGTGTTTGGAAAATTGTAATTCCGTCAAAAGCAACGGAAGTGGATGCGTTTGCGGCAAAGGAATTTTCTGATGCCGTCCGGAAAATCTCCGGCGTACAATTGCCGGTTGTCAAAAACGATGCACCGACAGGAAAAAATCTGATCGTTATCGGATCACTGAAGACATCGCCCCAAATCCGAAAAATGGTGGGTACATTGAAGTTGAAAGAATCCGCACAGGATGCCATTGCTGTTTATACGTTGAACGATAATCTGTATCTTGCCGGGAATAATGCCAGATGCGCAACTTATGCGGTTTATCATTTTCTGCGCAGCAATCTTGGGGCGCGCTGGTTCTGGCCGACAGATGATGGGGAATTCATGCCGAAGAAATCCAGTTATACCATACAGAAAATCGCTTATAATCATCAAACTCCCTTTGCTTATCGTTCAATGACACCGATCGGAAATCATGGGGACCCGGTCATTGAAAGTTTTGTGTTCCGTATGTATCAGAATGCAGGTATGCAGAATAGGAAAAACATGATTCGGACGGGTGTAATACGGCGTATCGGAAATCATTCTGTCTGTGTTGAACCCCGTGATTTTGAGAAACATCCGGATTGGTTTGCCATGGTGGGCGGCAAGCGGTTGAAAACCGGTATTGCGGGTTGTTGGAGCAATCCGGAATTCACCAAATATGTAGTTGACCGGCATGTAAAATGGATAAAACAGAGTAAAGCCGATCTCCTTTGTGCATTTCCTGCCGACGTTACACAGCGTTGTGAATGTAAAGATTGCGTTGCCATTCACCCGGATATGTCCACACGCTGGTATATCTATTATGGCAAACTGATCAAAGAAATTCAGAAACAATGCCCTGATGTCCGTGCAGCCGGTATTGCGTATCAGGAATTCCGTGCTATTCCGAAGATCCCCGTCAAAAATCTGGAATATGTGGAATACTGCCATTACAACCGGTGTTACATCCACCCGATTGACAGTCCGACCTGTTTGCCTAACAAAAAAGCAATAGAGCATATCAAAGAATGGCAGAAGAAATCTGTAATGGGAATCTATGGCTATGAGTATGATATTTTTAATACAAACATGTATCTGCCCATGTGGAATATTCAGGCAAAAGCGGCAAAAACTTTCCGTGATATGAAAATGGTGCGGTATAAAACAGAATATCCTGCCCGTCACCAGGGTAAAAACAGACCATTCGGTGATTATATGCCGATACGTCTTACCGCTTATATATTCGGTATGACTTCCTGGAATCCGGATGCAGATGTGGACGCACTGATCAAAGATTTCTGTCAATATGTTTATGGTGCCGGTGCAGATAATATGTACAAATACCATACTAACATGGCGAAGTATTATGAAGGGATCAAAACGCATATTACCTACTTCCTTCAGAATCCGGATGGGTGTTCAATTCACCTGTTGACACCTGTCCGTATCCGCACTTGCCGGAACTTGTTGATTGCAGCAGAAAAAGCGGCGCAAACCATGCCGGACAAAGCAGCCCGTGCAAGAGCGTTGAAAGAAATCGCCAATGATAAACTGTTTTTTGAAGCCTGGGAAAAGATATACAACAATGCCCAGCAGGCAACCTATTCCGTTGGTTTGCCGAAATGCCCGGTAACGCAGGATTTTGACAAACTGGATAAACTGCCTGTCACCAGCAAAAAAGGCAAACACAATCCGACGGATATCCGGATGTTCTGGTCAAATGACGGACTTCATTTCCGTATTATTGCTGAAAAAGCAGATTTGAAAAATAAAAATCGGGGAAAAACAGGAAGAGACAATTCAACGTTCTGGGGATCGGCTGCTGTGGAAATTTTTGTTGATCTGAACGATGGATATCCGTTCCGTCATCTGGCATTCAATCTTGCCGGCGGTTTTTATGATGCCACAGGAAATGATACCTCCTGGAATCCAAAATGGTCCTTGAGGGTGAAAACGGATGAGAAAAACGACCGTTGGGTTGCAGAAGTCTTCCTCCCGTTCAAAGAATTCGGCGGTAAAGTTCCGAAAGACGGTGCTTCCTGGAAAATCAATGTGATCCGTGCGGGTAAACCGGAAGCCTGTGCATTTCCTGCTCCCGTATATCGTGATTTGGATCTGGGCGCAATGATCATCTTTTCCAATTCCGCGAAAATCGGAAAGAATTTAACTTATATTTCCCGCCATGCGCAGCATGGTGATCCATTCTACAACAGTTCCCGGAATCTCTTTGCAAAATTTGGCTGGCAGACACGGCAGATCAATGGGGTGGAAGAATTGAAAAATACTGATTTTTCCAAAGATAAGTTGATCGTATGCGCGACATATCAATTAAAAATGCCGAAGGAGGAATTTCAGCAAAAGATACTGCCTGCGGTAAAAAATGGCGCAGTCCTGTTTCTCTGGGCTTATTATTGGATTGATTGGCTGCCCCGTTATTTAGAGGATCCGACATGGAAAGTTGGATATCGGGATTTCGTTCACAAAACACGCCGTTATACCTGGTTTCATCCAGCACTCCAGACCAAGCCGAATCCGGTCCGGAATATTACAACACCTCCCGGTGTGTTGACTCCTGCCAATCCGGAAAAATGGGAAGTGCTGGCGAAGCAGATGGATACAAAAGGCGTGGAGAAACCGGCGATCGTCTGCCGTCCTTATGGCAAAGGCTTAATCGTAATTGCCGGTCAACTTTATGGTAATGTGCTTCCCTTTTTGGACAAGATTTTTGAGTACAACAAAGTAATTAAACGCTGAAGTCTTGCTTAAAGAAATGGCATCGGTACGTGATTTATTCATTCAACATTCGCATACCGATGCCTTGATATCATAAATTTACAATAGAGGCAATTTCAAAAGTCTTCAAAAATGCCTGAAAAACCTTGTTGCGATCTGAAAACGGAGCGTTTTCGGTAGTTATTCTACGAATAGCTACACTCAAACTACCATTTTCATCTCATCAACAATCTTTTTTCAGTCAAA
>JAFVSW010000289.1 GCA_017503545.1 Lentisphaeria bacterium
CATCTACATGCACCGTCGGTTCCCAATCAAGGAGAGCCTTGGCTTTGGTGATATCCGGTTTGCGGCGTGTCGGGTCATCCTGCGGTAACGGCTGATAGACCAGTTTTGTTTCTGTTCCGGTAAATGCAATGACTTTTTCTGCCAGTTGTTTGATGGTATATTCGCCGGGATTGCCCAGATTAACCGGACCGGTGATTTCATCCGGCGTGTTCATCATACGGATCATTCCTTCCACCAGGTCGGAAACATAACAGAAACTCCGTGTCTGTTCGCCGGATCCGTAAATGGTGATATCTTTACCTTGCAATGCCTGTACAATAAAGTTGCTTACCACACGCCCGTCATTCGGGTGCATACGCGGTCCGTAGGTGTTGAAAATACGGATCACTTTGATCCGGACTCCGTAGTTCCGGTGATAATCGAAAAACAATGTTTCTGCGGCGCGTTTTCCCTCATCATAACAACTGCGGATCCCGATCGGATTCACATTGCCCCAGTACGTTTCCGGTTGCGGATGAACTTTCGGGTCGCCATAAACTTCGCTTGTGGAACTCTGAAGGATCGGACATTTCAACCGTTTTGCCAGATCCAGCATATTTATCGCTCCAAGAATACCCGTGCGTATCGTCTGAACCGGATCATGCTGATAATGTACCGGAGAGGCGGGACATGCCAGATTGAAAATCCCATCCACTTCAAGAGAGATCGGCACCGTTACATCATGCCGGATCACTTCAAAATCCGGGTGCGACATCAAATGCCGGATATTATGCTTGGTTCCGGTGAAAAAATTGTCAAGGCAAATAACGGCATGGCCGTCATTCAACAAACGTTCGCAAAGATGGGATCCGATAAAACCGGCACCCCCAGTCACGAGAAACGTTTTTTTATCCATATATAATTTTCCTGTTGTGAATCATGATTGGGAATAGTATATCCATAATTGCAAAAAATCAAGTTGATTTCAGAATATTTTTCGCAAAAATCCGGAATAATGTCAAACTTATCGGACAGAAAACAGGTGAATACCCCGTTTCGCAGGGGATGGCAGAGCGTTTGGCGGCGATTTTTCTTCCGGCAAAAACGGGTAATGAAGTCATAAAAAGTCAGGGGAGGGGGTGCCTCCCCTGAGATGCAATTTTTCTCTCTTTTTCAGGTTACCGGATGCATCATTTCCGGTCGCGCGGTTCTTGGCGGATGTTTTTTACTTTACTTACTTACTCCTTGAAAAATAAAAAAACTTACATTCGGAACAAAAAAAAGAGAAAAATTTTTTCATTTGTATTTTGATGGTATGAATGGTATATTACTTCCGTATTTTTCAAAAAAAATAAAAGGTAATGTCAGAAGAGGCAATTTCAATCTTTGCCGGACATTTGAAATTATCTCATGAACAATGAATTTGAGGTTTTATGCTCCTAATCATTATATATCTCTGCTTCGCCGCAGTTGCATATGCCGTCGGGACGGAGGATTACCTTCATACAAAATTCGGAATCCCCGCAGAGTCTGATATCCTGTTGACCCGGGAAGGTTTCGCCGTCGGTTACAGTAAAAAGTATCGGCAGGCTGTTTGGGTAAGTTATATCCTGACTTCCGACAACCTCCGGAAAAAACAATTGCGCCGTTCCAATAAATTTATGACAGATCCCGCCATCCGTAAACGGCCGGTCAGGCCCGTCGATTATACACGATCCGGATTCGATCGCGGTCATCTTGCCCCCGCTGCGGATATGACTTATGCTTTGAATCCCATGACGCACAGCTTTTTTATGACCAATATTTCACCCCAGGTTCCCGGATGTAATCGGGGAATCTGGAAACGCTTGGAAAGTCAGGTGCGGCAATGGGCTCTTGCGGAGGATCAGATTTGTGTCGTCACCGGTCCCCTTTTCAAAAAACGCAATCGCAGAATGCCGCAAAGCCGGATCCCTGTTCCTTATGCTTTTTATAAAGTCATTTTGGATATGACGCCGCCGGCAAAAATGATTGCGTTTATCATCCCCAATCAAACAACAAAAAAACGCCTTGCTTCCTTTGCCGTCTCCGTCGATACCGTCGAATATCTGACCGGATTCGATTTCTTCAGTTCGCTGCCCGATGTGGAGGAAGAAAAA
>JAFVSW010000290.1 GCA_017503545.1 Lentisphaeria bacterium
TATTTGAGCGGCGGCGGAAGGGTAAATTGTCACGACACGGGGTAGCGAGACAGCTTGCCACGGCGGAGTACAAACGGAGACGGGAGAGAGATTTTTGAGAGAAAATGAGGGGTTTTACGGAGATATACCTTGTTGCTGTCATCTCTGCTTAAAGGCACAAAAGACGTAATTTGCTTAAAATCAAGCAGCAACTACGGCTTTTTATTTTAAAAAACTCACGACACTTTTGGTCGTAAGTTGCCTTCAGCCCTCCGTCGCCAAGGCTTTGGAGGGCATCCTTCGCACGCTCCGTTGCACTCCGCTTATTTTTGCCGAGGCAAAAAAAAATCTACGGATAGCAATCCAAATG
Source organism: Lentisphaeria bacterium (assembly GCA_017503545.1). Taxonomy (GTDB): domain Bacteria; phylum Verrucomicrobiota; class Lentisphaeria; order Victivallales; family UBA1829; genus RGIG8244. Next base: position 350 of record JAFVSW010000290.1, read on the forward strand.
GCTTGCCATCTCAAATAAAACTTGCGGAGGGAAAATCGTCATAGCCCGGCTTCGGGTTGCTGCGCAACTCTACGCCGTGGCAGGCTTCACTTTGGCTTCGCCAATTTCCGCTCCGGTCTGCGCCAATGGCTTGCCCGGGCGTAAAAAAGGCAATCAAATTTCTTTGGTTGCCTTTGTGAAGCCTGGTGGAGGTTTGAAAATTTCAGAAGCAGAGATATTTTGAGGCAGGCGAAGGTCGCAGAATTATTTTATGCTCTGCAAAGTAGATGAGGATTTGTGAACCCTCGTCCTATCAAAAATCTCTTGTTATGCTCAAACGCATAGCACTTTGGGTTCTGTTTAAGCAAAATCACTAACGAAGAGGCTATTGCACCAATCTTATCATTTACAATGGCATACTTCCCCAGAGAACCTCTTATACAAAGGAGTATGTCACCTCGTTGAAATTTACCTGCTCGTAACAAAGAAAATTGTTCTTGTGTTAAACAGAGCAATTTTTCTCTTAAAATTTTTCCTTTTTCAATATTAAGCGCACTAACAAAAGGAATACCAACAGGACTCAATGATGATTTTGCAGGATAATTTTGTCCTTACAGCACTGTCACTGCAGAAGATCGCGGATGAGGGAATGGTAACGGAAATGAGTTTCCGTACTTCGTTCTGATTATTTAATGAGTAGGTGTTCAGAGCACTTCCGCCAATAAAGGAGTTTATCCCGTAATTGCCGTACAGAAAGTCTCTGTCCTGCTCCGAAGGACAGCAGAATACTCCTTTTTTCTTTCTTTCTTCGAAACTTACCCCGTAAGGTTTGGACTGGAGTAGCTGTCCATCTGTGAGTTCGGTGGGGCTGCCGGAAAGGACATAGGGAAATGTCCGGGATCTCCTGTATGGCAAAATGTCAGGGAACTCTCCCGTGGGCATCTCTTGTCTCGAGGACGATCCCGATGCTCCTGGCACTTCTGATCGGCCTGCGTTCCGAAGCGCGAGAGTCCATGATCCGGAAAGTCATCAAACCTTGTCTGGAAGGTACTCTGAATGAAGGTGCTCTGCCGTCCTCATTCTGGGCGACTTATCTGTTTGACTGTGCGTTTTGAATGTGGACTTCGGAAAGAGGCATTGGAGTATATCCGCAGAAAATGGGAACCGATGCTGCCTGCCGGAACGTTTTGGGAAAATTATCCTGTTCCGAATTCCGAACTTTCCTGTTCCCATGCCTGGAGTGCGCATCCGATCAGTCATCTGCCGGAATTGATCTTTGTTTTGAAGCAGTTGGAGGCGAATTGGAAAAAGAACCGTCTTGAACCGGTATCCCTGCTGAAACATGCCGCGTTTTTCATTCCGCTTCCGCAAGGGACATTGTCCGGAAAAATGATCGAAGAGGACTGCGTGTGTTCTGTCGAATTTGATATTCCGTAAGGGATTACAGCTGAAATCATACTCCCCGGCGAGTGTGTTGTTGCATCCGGCGAAAAGGTCCGCAAGAGCATCTCTGTTTGCTGAATTTATGCCGAAAAGTTTGCTGTTGGGGCGCGGTTTGGGTTGACAACTGATTTTTTCAGACTATATTACTGGGATAAGACAGCATGGCACGGCTTGCATGGATATGGCTTTGAAGAAAGAAGATCGTTTTTTCTGCGAAATTTTCTCTCATGTGGAATCCTGCTTGCAATAAACGGAGTTGGTTGCTGTGTGTATTCCGGAGATTTTGGATTTGTGCCTGTGATCCGGGATGTACAGTTTGCTGTTGTTGAAAAATATCTTTAAGAAGGATCATGTCTCATGAGTTACAGAGAAAATACTGCAAATTGGCAGTGGAAGTTTTACGCTGCGCCAGATATCCCGGATGTACTGGAAGGCTTTACCGGATTTATTGATGATAAGCTTGATTTACCTGATGGCAGAACTGTTTATGGTCAGCCGTTTGCATTTTCCCGTGAAGGCATGATGGATGTTTATGATGTTATCCCGGAACGTCCTGCTATTTTGACTCGAACCATTCTGACTGCTGATTTTACCGCAGAAGAAAGCGGGACTCTGCTGCTTGGTCTTGCCGCTGATTGGCGTTGGACATTCCGCTGTAACGGCGTTATGCTCCTGGATGCCCGGGTTACGGCGAACAGCGAAGACCCGATCCGTCCGGATAATCATTTTCAGTCGATCAATTACAACGCCGGCCGCAATCAGATCATCATGGAAATCTTCGGCGGCAGGACAATGACGACTGCATGCAAGATCATGCCGCCGATCGAGCCTTTGTATATGCGTTATAAACCGTTTATTTCGTTTCCGGATGGAGAAGATAATGCGGTTACGGTGATCTTTACTTCCAATCGCCGCTCCCCCGCTGCAGTGGAATATCGTTTACAGGGGACTGCTGCATGGAAACGCGTTTACGACAACCTGGGCGGTCAGGCGCGGCATGACAAACCTGTGCATTGTATCCGTTTGCGCAATCTGCAGCCGGACAGCGTTTATGAGTACAAAGTCATTCTGTTTGACGACTGTTGTGCACTGAAAGAAGTGTCGGAGCCGGTCGATACGTTCAAAACCGCACCGCGTACAGGTGATTTCCGCTTTACTGTGACGGCGGACTTGCAGAATTCAGAAGTCCGTTCGGCTTATCTGGAAAGTTTGATCGGCAAAAATAATACGTTCAAACCGGATTTTTTTGCCTTCTGTGGAGATTTGCGCTGGACGACGGATTATGATTGGGCAGTGATGGATACTTTTGTTGTGCCGTACCGCGAGATCACCGACAATCATTTGCCGTTGGTCATGGTTCGCGGCAATCATGAGATCTATGGAAAAGAATCCAATCGTTATTTTGAATATTTCTCTGCTCCTGAGCCGGGCAGGGAGGGCTATTACATGTTCCGTTGGGGCGAAGTCTGTTTTATCGTGCTGGATTTCGGCGATGATTTTCAGTGGGTCGCACCGCCTTCGACCCGTCAGTATCATGATATCGAACCCTATTTGGAAGCGGAATCTGCCTGGTTGAAAAATGCAGTCCATTTGCCCATTTGCCGCGATGCCAAATTCCGTATTGTATTGGCGCATGGTATTCCGGTCGGCGATTCCAAAGATTATATGCCGGGACATGTTCATCAGATCATTGATCCGATTTTCGGCGGTGAAGATCCACAGGTCAAGATCCACCTCTGGCTGGGGGGACACATTCACCGTCCCACACGCAGTGTGCCGATGAAGAATGCCTGTTATTGTATGCTTGATGTCAATACCCTTGATAATGGCAAAGGTTTGCCGCATCATGATGTCAAGTACCGCTTCCCCGTCGTCGTGACAGGTGGCCCGAATGGAAAACTTGCTGATAATATGCAGTTTACATCGATCGATGTGGAAGTGACTGCTGACGCATTGACCGTTCACAGCCGTGACCGTTATCAACAGGAATTTGACTGTATTACGATCGCGCCGGACGGCACAGTGACAGAGATCAGCAGCAGCGAAGAATTCAAATATTACGAGTTTTAAGCCGGCCGATCAAAAATACTGTTTTATTCAGCAGTGTTATGTATTCCAATGCTCCATTCTGGGTATTGAATACAACTCTGTTTGTTGAAGATTTCAAAGGAAATATTCTGCGGGATGGCTCAAAGCTCTTCCGGGTTTGGCACGGAATACGCTACGAGGTCACCGACACATACCGGATAAAGTGTTTTGATCCGCCGGGAACGCAAGATTGCCATTTCAAATCATCCAATGCATAAATCTTTTTTCATACAATTGATTCAGAACCGTATTATTCCCAAACAAAGAGTGCCGTTTCCGGACCGTCAAA
>JAFVSW010000291.1 GCA_017503545.1 Lentisphaeria bacterium
ATAAACCGTCGATGAGGCAAAATTTGACTGAAAAAGGATTGTTGAAGAGATGGAAATGGTAGTTTGTTCCGGCGTCGCCATACGGCTATGCCGCGACAAGGCGTGGAAAATAACCATCCACCTTCGCCAAGGTTACGGCGGACAAGCCTCAAACGCTCCGTTTTCAGATCTCAACAAGAGTTTTCAGGCATTTTTGAAGACTTTTGAAATTGCCTCACAAGATCAGAAAATGAATCAGAGATCGATCCAGATTCCATCTTTATCTTTAGCAAGAATGGATTGTTCCAGCAACGTCGCAATTTCAATGGTTTCTGCACGGTCAACCGGGTTCGGGCCGCCTGCAAAGAATGTCATAATGCTGTCAAGCAGATTGTTGAATGTTCTGGACTGAGTCGGCTGGTTCACCATCGGGAAATCCCCACCCATGGAAATGGTAAAACCGAAAGATGGATAATAATTCGCAACGGCTTGACGTCCATCCGCATACCGGATATGAATGGAATCGCCCAGGATTCCATGACTGCGCATCAACTTAACGGCACCGGTCCCCATGACAGAGACAATCATTTCCAATTGATGAATCGCATATTCATCAAGGGAACCACCGCCGCCGCAAGTAATGACACATTCCGGTTTCTTACCTGCCAGATCTTTCCGTGCCTGTATCAATTCATCCCCGAACCGGAGAGCGGAAGAAGAAAACATGGGGGTATTATGGGCATCCGCGAGAGCAAAGATCCGTTCAGCGGCAGCGCGGGAAGGAGCAAAAGGTTTGTCGATATAGAGCGGTTTTCCACTTTTGAGGGGGAGTTCTGCAAGCTGTTCATGAACTTCCGGATTGGAAGGAGCCAAAACAAAAAGGCAATCCGATTTTTCCACGACTTCTTCGATGGAAGCGGCAGGGATCATATCAAAATCTTTGCACCACTGAACAAGATTTCTGCCATTGGGATTGGCTTTTACTTCATAAGCGTACGCCAATTCAAACTGATCATAAAGGGGAGATTCCCGAAGCCAACCGGGATAGTTATTTGCATGCCACTCATCAATAAACAAGTCAATAAAACCAATTTTTTTCTTTGCCATGATAAAAATCCTTTCGTTACAAAGTTTACATTAATTTATCACAGCAGAAAAATTTTTCAAATAAATATCTTGACTTTTTATAGAAAAAGCAGTATATTCCTGAGAGCATGGAGATATTATGAGATTACTTACATTCAATATTGCATACGGCACAGGCAGTGCCAGGGATATGAAAAATAATCTGTTGTCCGCCCATCATTATCTGAAAGCGCCAAAACGGAACATAGAAAAAATCTGCCGTTTCATCCGGTCACATCAACCGGATATCGTGGCGTTGGTGGAAGTGGATACCGGATCATTCCGTACAGGATATGAGGACCAGACGCGGTTGATTGCGGAAAATCTGGATGATGCGTTTTACTGTTCAGAGATCAAATATCACGAACATTCCCTGGGGCGCAAGATTCCGATTTTACGGAAACAAGCGAATGCTGTCCTCTGCAGGAATAATATGCCGATAGTTACATATCATTATCTGCCGGTGGGATTTAAACGGCTGGTGATAGAACTGGATCTTCCGGATTTCAAACTGTATCTGGTGCATCTTGCACTGCATTGGGCGACCAGGCAGAAACAATATAAAGCCCTGCAGGAAATCGTACAGGGCGCAGAAAAACCGTGTATCATCACGGGGGATTTCAACACGTTCAAAGGCTGTGGGGAAATTCATGATATGTGCAGCAAGTTGAAATTGATCAATGTCAACGAATCTGCCCTGCCCACCTGGCCGGCATGGAAACCGGAAAAACAGTTGGATTTTATGTTATGTTCGGAACAGATCCGGGTGGATAACTTCCGGATCCCGGTCGTCCGCTGTTCCGATCATCTTCCGTTAATCCTGGATTTTCATATCTGAAGGAAGGGTCAATCTCCGACATTCTTCCGCAATATGCTCAATGGTGATACGGATGGTTTCCGGCGGCAGCAGATCAGGGATCCGTTCCGGCCATTCCAACAGACAATAGGCATTTTTATCATACAGGAATTCATCCACACCGAACGCCAGTGCAGCATCGGAATTATCGATCCGGTACAAATCCAGATGATAGAGCATTGCCCCATCAGGACACGGGTATTCCTGCACGATGGTAAAGGTGGGACTGCTCACCGGTTCCGTGATACCGAGGCCACGGGCAAAGCCACGGGAAAAGACTGTTTTTCCTGCACCGAGATCGCCGAAAAGGGCAATCACAGCACCTTTATTCAGAGACCTTGCAATACGTGCGGCAAGGAGTTCCGTTTCTTCATACGAATGAGTTTCAATAACGTTCATAACTACGCTCATATTCAATTTTACTTACACTTTTGCATCTTATACGGAACAGGCGATCAGCGTTTCTGGGAAACAATGCTGATCAAACGGGTTCCGGTAATCAACTCTGCAATTCCGGGCTTTTTGCACAGAAGCAGCAGAGGATTGAGCCAGAATGTGAGTACAGAAATCAGCAAATAGAAAAATGCCCGCAATTCCATGACCTCTTTTTTCGGATCTTTTGCATCGCTGAGAAAGATACCGAAATACCACATACCCCAAGTCTGGGACCGGAGCATCAGAGAACCGGCAAGGAACAGGGCACCGAGGAAAATCGCACAGAATACAGTAAAGTTCACCGCAGAGTTCACCATAGGCAGAGACATCCAGACGGCTTTGTTTTTTCTGCCGGTGATGCAGATATAAGTCTGTTTTGCTTTGGTATTATACCAGAGAGAACCGGTATAACAACCTTCAAACGCATCATCGGTGATAGTCGGATTACGTTTTTCTTTCCAGACAAACACTTTCTCTTTTACGGGCGGCGGCTTCGGAAACTCGATTTTGGGAACCGGTTTGACCTGTTCATATTGCGCCTTTGTGGCGTGTTCTGCCCGCAGTTTTTTGATCTGGGCATCATAATCGGCTCTGGCTTTCTTCAATTTGGCTTTTGCCGCTTTCAACTCTTCCTGATAGCGTTTCTCTGCCTGTCCGCGTACACGCAAACGCTCACGGACCAATGCCCCGCTTTTATCTGCTGCACGGTCCGTACGGACAGTCACATTCAAATAATTGCTGCCGACCCGGACGGAACCTTCATTGATATTGGAACCGATAATACACAAAATCCCGGTTGCAGCGGCAGCAACTACAAAGAACAAAACCACAAGCAGCACAATATCCAACACAAAAGTCTGAAGACGGAGCAACATTCCGGCGCGGACAGGAATAAAAGAATTTTCAAACGCGGTTACTTCATCCTGTTTATCAGGATCATTCTCCGCCGCATTTGCAGCTGCCTTGCCGCCTTCTTTGAAATAAACCTGAAGGATGGGAATATCGCTTGCTTTGGACCAGGTGGGCATCAATGCTTTCCGCACCTGAGTTTCTTCCAGGATCAAACCATTTTCAGCCATACCGAGCAATTCGGATTCTGAAACTTTTGCGTAATCACCATTTTTCTGTCTGACGTAATAATCCATAGTCGTTGATTCCTTGTATAAGGTTACCGGGCAGAAGCACGATATTCCGGGGTGCCGTAAATACCCGTGATTTCCCCATAAATCACACGGTGATAATCATTCTGCGGATACCATTCTTCCGCCGTAAACGGGGGGATGAAACCGGATTTCTTCAAGACTTCCGCATCGTAAATCTTGTTACATTCAAAAATCAGTTCCGCTTCGGCAAATCCGGGCGCACCAACCTGTTGAGACGGGATCGCAGTCAACCCGGCGGCGGCGGCTTTATCGGCATACTCTCTGCCGGATTTGGATCCGCAGAAAGAAAGAGCATCTTTTTTGTCAGCAGGGAAAGCAGACAGAGTGAACGTGGGGTATTTCTCCAGAAGCGGCATGGTAAAACGCTGAGGACGCACCAGGATCATGGCAAAGGGCTTGCCCCAGATCACACCGAATGATCCCCACCCAACGGTCATCATATTATACTTGCCATCATTGAAATCACCGGCACAGAGCAGCAGCCAGTTTTTTGCCCATTGACGGAAAACGGGCAATTGAAAATCCTCCCACGGAATCGCAGAACGTTCAGCCATATTATGAATCTCCTCATGTAAATCTTTAAAATCAACTATACAATACAGTTTTTTTTCAAAAAAACAACCCCTGAAATAAAGAAAAACGGAAAGATTTTCCACTTTATTTTGCTCTTTTCCACATTTTTCGTTTGCCATTATGCACTTTTGAGTGTAAATTATGGCATGATCAATCAACCCTAAAACATAAAACACAGGAGTTTTTCTTATGGCAGCGAAACTTGATCGTTCCAGCTATCTTACCGCCAATACCGGTAACTTCCCCACCGAAATCATCATGGACGGCCGCAAATTCGTCAAAGCATCCGATTTGCGTTACGGTACCAACCCCCATCAGAGTGCCGCATTCTACCGTCCGGAAGGTCAGAAAGGGGCAATCATGGATATGATCACTCTCAAAACCGGTAAAAACGGCCTTTCCCAGACCAACCTGGAAGATATCTCCGGCGCACTGAATATCGTCAAATACTTTGACCGTTGCGCATGTGCGGTTATGAAACATGTCAATCCCAGCGGTGCCGCCGTTGCCACCGGCAATGATACCATGTGCGATGTTTACAAAAAAGCCCGTGACTGCGATGCCCGTGCCGCGTTCGGCAGCGTGATCGCTTTCAACCGCACGGTTGATGCGGAAACAGCAAAAGAAATCATGTCCACTTTTGCAGAATGTGTTGTCGCCCCCGGTTTCGATGCCGAAGCATTGGAAATCTTCAATGACCCGGAAGCAAAACTCAACAAACAGCTCCGCGTTCTCCAGTGCGGTCCCATCGAAACTCTGCCCCGCTATGTCGGTGACGATCCCGAAGGACTTTACAATACCGTGAAAGTCCTGTGCGACGGATCTCTCGTAATCGCTGCCCCCCTGCTCACACATGTCCGCTCCACCGAAGATATCCCCCCTGCGGAAAGCGAAAACAAAACTGCCGGACATCAGGTTGCAACAGTGGAACCGACTGCACAGCAGTTGGATGACCTGCTCACCGCATGGTATATCAATATCTCCGTCCGTTCCAATGGTGTTGTGATCGTAAAAGACGGTCAGACCTTGGCAGTCGGTACCGGGGAACAGGACCGCGTCGGTGCTGTCGAACAGGCAATCGAAAAATTCCGTCAGAAATATTCCGGAACCGGTACACTGGAAGGCGCAGCCATGTCCAGTGACGGCTTCTTCCCCTTCCCCGATGCAGTGGAAACGGCTGCTGCTGCCGGTATCCGTGCCATCGTTTCCCCGGCAGGTTCTCTGAAAGATGCAGAAGTGATCAAACGCGCAAACGAAATCGGCGTGGCTCTCCGTCATGCTCCGGAACGCGTGTTCTCTCATCACTGATGACATACAACACACTGGCAAAAGTGATTTATTATGAGTGACCGGATGAATAACTCCAACGGAAATACAATATCTCCGGTCGCTCACACCATTGCCGGTGAAGTGGAAAAAATACTTTACTCCTCCGAGGATGCCTCTTACTGCGTTGTCCGTTTCCTGGATGAAGATGGAAATCAGGTCTGTGCAAGGGGCGCACTCGGCGGAATCGCCCCCGGACAGCATGTCGTTTTTACCGGACGTTGGGAAAATCATAAGGAATACGGACGGCAGCTGAAGGTGGAAAATTATTCGGTCACGCCCCCGGTTACGGCGGAAGGAATTCAGCGGTATCTTGCCAGCGGTATTCTCCCGGGAATCGGCGGAAAAACAGCAAAACTCATCGTCGATCATTTCGGCAGAGAAACGCTCCATATTCTGGATACCGCACCGAAAAAACTCAAAGACATTCCCGGACTCGGGAAAAAGAAAATTGATGCCATCCGTAAAGCGTGGCAGGAAAATAATGACCAGCGTACACTGCGCTTGCAGCTGGAAAGTTTCGGGATCACCCCCGCCTATTTCAAACGGATCACCGAATGTTACGGCGATGAAGCACCGGAAAAGATCCGGGATAACCCTTACGCTCTTGCATCCGATGTCAAAGGAATCGGTTTTCTTCTGGCGGACCGGATTGCGGAAAAAGCCGGGATCGGCAAAAATAATCCAAACCGGATGGATGCCGGTATCAAATATTCTTTTGAACAGATGAAACTGACCGGTCACATCTGTATGCCCGAACATGAATTTATCGGCTATGTCGCCAATCTGCTCTCGGTGGAAGAAACGGTGGCAGAAAACGCACTGCGGAATGCCCTCCTTGCCGGAAAAGCAGAACGGATCCCCTCCCCCGAATTCGGAAATGTCATTTATGAGCCGGTCATGATGCGGCTGGAAAATGAATTGCCGTTCCGCATCTCTCTGTTATTGCGTGCGCAAAAACATGCGGCATTACCAATTCTGAATGTACCGACTCCTCCCGATTCCACATTCAGTCAGGAACAGATCAATGCGGTGAACTGTACTGGAAAATCAGCGTTTTCCATTCTGACCGGGGGTCCCGGTGTCGGGAAAACAACGGTCATTTCAGAAATCACCCGTCGCGCCGGAATCGCAAAAGTGCCGGTAACGCTTGCCGCACCAACCGGGCGGGCGGCAAAGCGGATGGAAGAGACCACCGGACGGGAAGCGCAGACCATACACCGTTTATTAAAATGGGATCCCATCAAAAAAGGTTTCGTACACAATAAATCCAATCCGCTGCCGACGGGCATTTATATCATTGACGAAACTTCCATGCTGGATATTCTTCTTGCGGTGGCATTATTCCGTGCCATACCGCAAGGTGCAACCGTACTCCTTGCCGGAGACCCGGATCAGCTCCCCTCTGTCGGACCCGGCAATGTGCTGAACGATTTGATCGATTCCGGGATCTGCCCGGTTTCCCGGTTGACAAAAATCTTCCGTCAGGGTAACGGCAGCGGCATCATCCGTGCAGCGCATGCCGTCAATGCCGGATTCCTCCCGGAACGGCCTGTGGCAAACGACGGGATCCGTGATTTCTACTGGATCGAAAAAGAGGAACCGGAAGAAACTGCGGATGTGATTGAACGGTTGATTGCAGACCGTATCCCCGCCCGTTTCGGACTTGACCCGGTACGCGACATTCAATTATTGTGTCCGATGAACCGGGGACTTGCAGGAACCATTGCAATGAATTCCAGATTGCAGGCGATCCTCAATCCCGCCAATGGGTCCCAGGGCTTTTCCTCCGGAGAACGGAAATTTCTCTGCGGCGATAAAGTCATGCAAACCGTAAACAATTATGATAAAAATGTATTCAATGGCGACATGGGTTTTCTGCAATCGGTGGAATACGGAGAAAACCGGTTCGTTGTCGATTACGACGGACGGGAAGTGGAATATTCTTTTGATGATGCCGACCAGCTTGTTCCCGCATACGCTGTGACCGTCCACAAATCCCAGGGGTGTGAATTCCCTGCCGTCGTCATGCCCATGTTATCCCAGCATTACATGATGCTGCAGCGTAATCTGCTGTATACCGGGATCACCCGGGCTAAAAAATTAATGATCCTTGTCGGCTCTTATAAAGCCGTTTCCATGGCGGTCCGGAATGCAGTCCGGACGCCACGTTATTCGCTTCTTCTGGATAAACTCAAACGCGAGGTTGTTTCATGACATCACCCATTCCTTTTGATCACTCTGTCATCCCTTTTGAATCACCGTTTGCCCCGATCGGTTTGAAAGATAACGGGACCGCTGCCGGCAGTTGTTTTGCCGACCGGATCTTCGGCGAACTCCAACGGGCAAAAGTCATTCGCGGCATGAGAAATCCAAACGGGATTGCTTACAATCCTTTTTCCATTCAGGAAGCATTGCGTCATCTGGAATGTCCGTATTCCCATACCGATTTATTTGAATATGACGGGATGTATCACTCCTGGAGTCATCACGGCTATTTTTCCGATGCCACGCCGGAAGGTGCATTGGATAAAATGGAAACTTTCCGCAAAGATTACCGGAAAGCCTTGCGGAAATCCTCCTTTTTCATGCTCACTCTTTCCAGTGCTTATGTGTATATCCATACAAAATCAAACCGGATCACCGCTAATTGCCACCGCGTCCCGGCTGCCGAATTTCAAAGAGAATTGCTCAGTCATGACACCTGTCGCGCTGCCATCGTGTCCGCACTGAAATGTGTCCGGGAATATGCGCCGGACTGCAAACTCATCGTGACCGTTTCCCCCATTCTGCATGATCCCGGTGATTTGAGAAAAAATTCCATCAGCAAAGGACGTTTGATCAGTGCCGCCCATGATGCACTGGAAGGCTTTGATAATGCCTGTTATTTCCCGGCATATGAAATCATGAATTTTGAACTGCGCTCCTACCGGTATTACACGGAAGATTTGATCCACCCGAACGAAACGGCAACAAAAATCATTTTTGACCGGTTCCTTCAATCCTGTTTCACTCCCGAAGCGGCGGATGCCTATGACGCTTTTCTCAAACAGGAAAAAGCAAACGCCCATATCGAACGGAAAGGGTAAAAAATCATGTGCGGAATTGCCGGTTTCTTTCTGAAAAATAATACCACGCCTTCCCAACTCATGCTGAAAAAAATGGCTGATGCCATGCAATTGCGCGGGCCGGACGGATGCGGATATTTTATTAAAGATTCTCTGGCTCTTGCACACCGCCGTCTTGCCGTTATCGACTTGGCGACAGGTGATCAACCCATGTCAACACAAGATGGAAAATACACCATTGTATTCAATGGGGAAATTTTCAATTTCAAAGAGTTGAAACAGGAATTGGAAACAAAAGGGCATAGATTCCACACAAAATCAGATACAGAAGTCATTCTGGAAGCATATCGGGCATACGGAACCGACGCGTTCCGCCGTCTCAATGGATTTTTTGCATTTGCTCTTTTTGATAAAATACAGAACCGTTTGATTCTCTGCCGGGACAGATTGGGAGTCAAGCCGCTTTATTTCTTCAACAGCAGTCAGGCATTTGCATTTGCCAGCAGTCTGAATGCGTTGAAACAGCATGAAGCATTTCCCGCCGATTACGATATGGAAAGTCTGGCGGAATATATGGCATTCCAATACGTACCGCAGGATAAAACACTTTTCCGCAATGTCTATCTGCACCCCGCTGCGCATTATACCGTTGTCGATCTGTCCAATCATACGTTGACATGTCAACGCTACTGGTCGCCCTATGAAATACCGATGATTTCCTGTTCGTATGAAGAAGCACAGGAACAATTGCGCCACCTTACGCAAGATGCCGTCAAACGCAGAATGATTGCCGATGTTCCACTTGGCGTATTCCTTTCCGGCGGCTTGGATTCTGCAGTGGTTGCCGCCCTGGCTGCGGCAGAAACAGAAAAGGAACTCCATTGTTTTTCCATTGCCTTTGAAGATCCGGCTTACGATGAAAGTGATTATGCCCGGGAATCTGCCGATTTTATCCGCAAATTGACCGGTAAAACCATTCATCATCATATCAAAACGGTACAACCGTGCGACTTCGATCTGTTGAAAAAGATCGCCGCCGAATTCGGGGAACCTTATGCCGATGCTTCCATGCTCCCCACTTGTCTGCTCAGTCAATTCACCAGAGAATCCGTTACCGTTGCGCTCAGCGGTGATGGTGCCGATGAACTGTTCGGCGGATATGACCGGTATCGCGCCATGAAAATGATGAATAAATTCCCGCTGCCGCGCCCGCTCTGTAATGCCATCCGAGCCTGTATCCCGGACAAAGGGGAACGCTCTTTTGCCGGAAGACTCAAACGGTTTCTGACCGCTGCCGGAGCATCCGCCGATGAACGCTACCGTTTCATTATGACACACGGTGCAGACTCCTTGACCGCACGTTGTGCCGGTCCGGATCTTGCTTCTGTTTTGCATACAAAGGCAGAACCGATCCCCTGCGGCACGGATCCGGAATGGAGATATCCGCTCCATGATATGCTCCACTACATGCCCGGGGATGTCCTCCGGAAAGTTGATGTCTGCTCCATGATGAATTCGTTGGAAGTCCGTTCCCCGTTCCTGGATTACCGTATAGCAGAATTTGCTCTTTCCCTGCCCGCCCATTGGAAATTACAAGGAAAACAACGGAAACGGATCCTTGCCGATACGTTCCGGAATCAGCTTGTGCCGGATTTGGGACAGCGCAAAAAACGCGGGTTCGGTGTCCCCATGGCATCCTGGTTCCGCAGCGGTTGGAAAGAACACTTACGCACGCATATTTTGGACGATTTGCCGGATGGTTTATTCCAGCGTAATGAATTGGAAAACCTGTTGAAAGAACATGAAAGCGGCAAAACAGACCATTCCTATTATCTGTTCTCTTTGCTCATGCTTGCCCTGTTTTTGAAATAATTGCGTATGGATCATTTCTTCTTATAACTGCGGCGCGGAGAAGATTTTGCAGCAGATGTACTTTTTTCCGGCAGAGCAAGATATAATGTACCTTTGTTCCGTAAAAATTCTTTGCCGCGCGGCGATAATGCCAGACAGGGACGGTCTTCACGTCCCGTGCGTTCCAAAAAGCCTGCCGATTCCAATTCTTTCATGTATGTCATGATTTCACTCTGTCGCATGGAACTCAATAAGCCGAAACACGCATTGTCATCATAACCGCCACGGACAAAATCCGCCGAGCGCTGCCCCGCAAGCATCTGACTGATACGCCCTCTGCCGAACTGACCGCTGAATGATTTGACCGTCAACAGGATGATTTCCACAGTAACCAGTTCATCCCGGGTCAGCGGACGGGCGGATGTCACCGCAAATTCCGCACAATGATCGCACGTTCCACAGGACCATGTATGCGACTCTTCCCCGAAATAAGAAATCAAATATTTCTGGCGGCATCCTTTGGCATAAACATACCGTACCATATCATCCAGACGCCCCATATCCAAATCCAATTTCTGTTCATATTTCCGGAAATCGATCACCGGTTTGGTCTCCTCCGGACGTAACAGGCGGATTGAACCTGTGCGCGGACAGGATTCATAAGAAAGTTCATTCCCGTTCAAAGCACGCAGGATCAAACGGATATTGGATTCCGGCAATGCCGCAATTTCTGCAAGATCACGTACCGGATAACGGCGTTCCTCCATGGCTGTCCCTTTGGCATAAGCAAGAAAACGGTGAATAAAACGGGATCGCTGTGTCTTTTCTTCTTCATGGAGTTTCAGCAGTTCTTTCCAATCCTCACGGAACATCAACATCACATCGCCACTGCCCGACCGGTTATAACTGCGTTCCACATATCCCTGATGTTCCAGCGCAGATAAGGCAGATGTCACCTGTCCTTCGTTTTTCGCTTCCTTGATCAAATCGCATAAATCACTGCGGGAGATTTCCAGTTCTGTCGAACCGCTTTCCCGGCTCAATGCCAAAAGGCGGCTGTATACGGCAAGAATCACTTCTTTCGGCGGATTGTTCATCTCAATCAGAAATTCCTGCACATAACGGTCAGCATAGGAAGAAAATAAAATACATTCCGCAGGTTCACCATCACGCCCCGCACGCCCGGCTTCCTGATAATATGCCTCCACCGATCCCGGAATATTGTAATGGATCACACGCCGTACATCACTGCGGTCGATCCCCATACCAAACGCATTGGTCGCCACAAGGACCGGCGTTTTTTCTTCCATAAACCGGTTTTGCGCTTCCGTCCGCTGCTCATCCGTCATGCCGCCATGATATCCGATACACTCAAACGTATCCCGGATCTGTTCCACAGCTTTCCGCGTGGATGTATAAATGATCGTCGGCTTTTTATCCGCCAGCAATTTTTCCAATTGTTTGTTCTTGGCTTCCGCACCGGACACATCGATCACGGAAAAAGCAAGATTCGGGCGTTTGAATCCTGCCACACATAATGCCATATCCGGCCGATGCAACTGCGTAATGATATCATCACGGACTTTCTTGGTCGCCGTTGCGGTAAATGCACAAACCTGGGGAATGGAAAACGCATCCGCAACTTCCCCGATCCGCATATAGGACGGGCGGAAATCATGCCCCCACTGGCTGATACAGTGGGCTTCATCCACGACCAGTATACGCGGCGGAGTTTCCCGTAAAAATTCGCGGAATGCAGGTGCCTGGAATCGCTCCGGTGCAACATACAGCAATTTGATCACGCCATTCGCCGCCTGATGAAGAATTTTATGCTGTTCCACCGGGGGAACTGTGGTATTGATATATGCCGCCGGAATATTTTTCGCAATCAGCGCATCCACTTGATCTTTCATCAGAGAGATCAGGGGGGAAACGATCATGCCATATCCTTCCGACATCAAAATCGGCAATTGATAGCATAACGATTTCCCGGCACCGGTGGGCATAACTACACACAGGTCTTCCCCATTGTAAATACGCTCCACCACTTCCTGTTGATTATCCAGAAAGCTGCGGTAATGAAAATAATGATTGAGCGCAGATAGAGCATCCATATCAATTCAATAAGGAATAAAATACACCGTAAGAAGTCTTCATGATCATCACGCCGAAAGAAAACAGATAGTGCAGACAGAAAAATGCCGCAAAGATCAGAAAGACCATCACACCTTTCAGCGTTTCAGAAGTGCCGTTCGCCATTTTCGGGAACAACACACGTGCCACTGCCCACCCGTCAAGACCCGGTGCAGGAAGCAGGTTCAGGATCATCAAAACAATATTGTATACGCCAAACAGAAACAGCAGAAGAAGCACATTCATCATGATATTCCCCGGTGCCCCCTCCGGGCGGAATACCTGCACAAGCCCGAATGAGCAATATGCCAATACTGCAAGTACAAAATTGGCAAACGGCCCGGAAAGAGAGACCAGCAAAGGACCGAATGGCGTTTTGGAACGCAAACGCTGTTCATCTACCGGGACGGCACCCCAGGCAAGCCCCAGAAACAAAAACATAAGGATGGAAAGAAATCCCATTTGTTTCAGAGGATTCAAGGTCAAATGCCCCTGCTGTGCCGCGGTGTCATCGCCCAGCAGCAAAGCCACATACGCATGGCTGAACTCATGCAGACAGATGGAAAAAACCACAACAAGAACGATCAGGAAAAATTCCTGGGGAGATGTCCATAATTTTGTAATGAACAAACCCATGACCGTCAATCCCCGTCTTCCATCG
>JAFVSW010000292.1 GCA_017503545.1 Lentisphaeria bacterium
CCGCAATACCGTGATAAAACCTTCTCCGGGCAAGTATATAAACGAGCCATCGCCTATCAGATCAATATTTTCATTTGCGAGCATTTGCAGGGTCATTCTTGTTTTTCCGGCACCCGGAGAAGCAAAAAGCAGTGTTGTGGTATCATTTTTCACAAACACCGTACCGAGCAGGTAAAATCCACCGGCGCGGACAGCAAGCAGCCACAATAACGGAAGCAACACCAAACGCACAAAAAGAAAAATACGGAAAAATGGAGCCTGAAAAACAACCCGTTCCAACGTTCCATTTTCACGGTAAACAGTTTCAGCACGCCACGGAACACCTTTATAAAAACGCCATGGGACTCCTTTCAATCCACGCGCGGAAAAACCATATAACTCAATGGCAACAGATCCGGGCGGAAGTTTATCCGTTTTGTGGTGTACCAGTTTATCCGCAAGTTTTTCCGGAACCGGTGTTTCAAAATGGAATGCAAGCTGATTTCCCAAAAGATAATAGTGCATACATTCACCCTTTTTTCAAAATTCTCCGGAGGATATTTTTCATATTCCGCAACAGGGAAAGGGAAAGTTTTCCGTCACCCGCGGCATCATTATTGAAATTGACAGTCAAATCGCGAGGCTCAACAAATGAATACGCATTATCTTTCATGTAATCGTGAAGCAGCCGAAGCAGAAACGTTTTCTCATCTTCCTTTTCCTGCGGGAAAATGGAAAGTGCCCGTGCCATTTTCACAAGACGTTCCCTGTATTCTCCGGAAAGTGCATATTTGTGAATCAGTGCGTGATACAATAACGAATAAAAATAATCCTTTCCACCGGGAACCGGGATCCCGTTCCCATTCACGATGCGACTTTCGATCATACTTTCAGCCATCTTATCCGGGTAATACCCATCGCCCGGAGACCGTATATCCATATTGACGTAAGAATCTGCCACACGCACACGCCAGACAGCACGCCGGGGGATACGGGATGCACGCTTCAAATTGAGCAAACGGCAAAATTCAGCGGGCGCAGCCGTCATAATATCGATGTCACTATGAGGTCCCAGCTGACAGGAATCCGGGAGATTTTCAAAGTTCCGCATAACCAGAAACGGTTTAAATTCCCGCAGAAAATCAAACAGTTCTGCCAAATCCTTCCACGGTTTTTCCCCGGGGACCACAGGCGTGATCTTACCGCTCTCACCATTCCATTTCGCCATACTTTCAAATTTTTGAAACGGAGGTGGCGTTCCGGTGAGCATCATATAATTGCATGTAAATTCCGCAACGGAATTGGAACCATGTATCAGGTGTCCGTTTTTCAACATACTGCGGAAACGTTTTTTGCAATCAAACATGTGAGTATTGACCAACTCGACCCCGGCATTGGTCTTTCTTTCCGTATATTCCGGCTTATCATCCCGGACGATGATCAAACGGAATGGTGAACGTCCGCAATGAAGCAGTTTCCAGAAAATGATCGCCTTACTGTTGGTATAGAACCGGCAGAAATTGGTGAAGAACTTCTTATTATCCCAATAAATATCATCAACAGAAAGCACACTGAATTCCTTTTCGATCCCGGCGATGATCTTACCGGTATCCTCCAATGCCTTATTCCACAAAATAAAAAGATGCGTTTCGGTCCGGTTCATTTCTGCGCCCTTTCTTCCGGTTTGTCCGGCGTTATACAACCATCGTATGCTTTGCGGTAAAATTTCATCAAGAAGCGGGAGAACTTTGCGCCCCATATCGTTGTAAATATGGAAAGATCCTCGTTATACCGCCGCTTATCAGCGATTGCGGATGCACTTTCCATCTTATCATTGATACGATGCGCCATCAATACATTCCGTTCATATACAAACGTGCCGGGCTTATCCGCAAGGGAAAGCCACATTGCCCAATCCAAATTGACAGAATAATTGCGGTCAAATGTAAAGTCAGCCCGATGCGACATGTTATACGATACTGACGGACAGGATATTGCATTCCCGAAGGCAACCGCAGACCGTTTGAAAAACCGACTCTTGTGATACGGTTTTATATAGAATGCCCAGAGAAGAAGACGTTTCACAAAAAGATAAAAACGCCATGGATGCACGCCCCCGTCTTCCGTCAGATCTCCATAATCGGTAAACACAATGGCGGCATCCGGATGACGCAGAAACGCCGCAGTCACTTTCCGGGCATAATCACGGAAATACATATCATCCTGGTGCATGATCATTCCGTAAGGGGTACGGATCTGGGACAAAGCAAATTCCCAATCGGAGGCGATGCCGCGGCTTTCCGGATTGACCTTGTAAGACACATCATATTTCTTCGCAATATTTTCGATATACGCTGACGGCGTGGAAGTCGCGATCACGATCGCAGACTCCATGGTTTGATCTTTTGCAGAACGCACCGCCTCTTCCAGATACGGGCTGTCCTTATACGCACAAATTGCAAAAGTGAATAGCTCTTTTCCGTCTTTCAGTTCTTTTCCGACAGCAGAACACTTATAAAAAAAGACAATACTGCAGAATACTGCAAAGTATAAATAACCAGCCAACGTCGCCAGAGCTGCCCCGATCACTCCGTATCGCTGAATAAAAATAATATTGAGGATGAAGTTCAGGAGCACCGAGGTCACCGCAATAAACATCAACGTTTTTTTCGCCTGCATGGCAAGAAGGATCTGCATCACAAATGCACCGAACGAATACAGAATATACCCACAGAAAAGATAAGGTAATACCTGGGAGGCACTTCCGGCATACTGACTGTTGAACAACAGAGAAATCAACCATGCCCCGAACAAATTGCAAGCGTAAAAAGCAACAGGGATAATACAAAGTGTTCCGACGATCGCACCGATAACATACCCGCGCAGTGCCGTCATTTTCTGCTCTTTCACAAGTTTTACTGCAAAAGGTGTGAACACAATATGAAAAACAAGCACGCTTAACAGCAATTGCGTGACAGGCAGGGCCACATTATAC
>JAFVSW010000044.1 GCA_017503545.1 Lentisphaeria bacterium
CCCCTGGAACAGGATCATATTATTGAAGTAAAATATATCCGGTGTGCCTATGCCAAAGATATGGAAAAATATGGGATGCGTGAATTGGGCGAACTGTTTCTGAAATCCGTATTTATCGGCAATAAAAGATAATATTTATTCCGATGAGACCAGGAATGTTTCCCGGCTGCGGTGTGCATAAATGGATTGTACGATTCCGCAGTAAATCATCACGGTCATCAAAAATGTTCCGCCGTAACTGACAAATGGCAGCGGCAATCCTGTAATGGGGACAAGGCGTATACTCATTCCCATATTCACGATTGTATGTACCGCAAGCACCGTACCGATCCCGGTACACAGATAACGTCCGAAAGAATCCGGGGCAAGCAGGGCAGTCCGGAATATGGAAAACAGCAGACAGCCATATAATGTGATCAACGTCAAAGCCCCGAGGAAACCGGTTTCCTCCGCAATCACAGGGAATATAAAGTCTGAATTTGCAACACGTTTCGGCAAATACCCCAACAAACAGTGTTTACCTTTCATAAACCCCTGCCCTGTCACACCTCCACTGCCGACCGCAAATTCTGCCTGTCTGGCATTCCAACCCATATCCCGTTCCGGATCAAGATAGGTCATGATCCGTTCTTTCTGATACGGACGCAGAAAACAATGATAAGAAACAGGCATCAATACGCAAAGAATAATCAGAACGGCGATGACATAGCGCAACTTTAAATTGGCGACAAAAGCAATAGCGGCTGCAACTGGAACCAGAACCATTGCCGAGCCAAGATCCGGTTCTTTATAAATCAGCAGAAAAGGAATGACAACGATAAGAAAGAAAAGAAAAGCCCATAACGGCTTGTTGATATCCGCTTTTTTCAACGATAACAACCAGGAAAGACTTAATATCACTGCAAGTTTAGCAAATTCAGATGGTTGAATACTGAATCCGCCAAAGTCCAGCCAGCGGTGTGCATTATTTACTTCCGGTCCCCAGAAGAGAACAACAATCAGCAGTACAATGGAAACGGCATAACATGGTATCGATGCCGGCCCAAGCCACCGGTAATCAAAAAAGGTCAGAAACAACCAAATACATACACTGGCAATTGCATAACAAAATTGCCGTTTCCAAAACAATCCGGCACCATATCCGGATTGCTCCCCTGCCCCGTAAATAAAAAGAATCCCCGCAAAGATTAAAGTCAATGCGGGAATTATTTGCAATAAATCAAAATGGGAGAAGAATTTCCGGATAAATTGCTTCACAGGGCCCTGAGAGCCCTGTTCGTTTTCTTCTCCGTCGATGAGAGACGGATTGATATTAAAATTCATCCGTTTCATCATCGATACTCCGGACAGCAGAAATTACTGATCGATCCGGAAAGTCTGGTCACGGTCCGGACCAATGGAGACGATACCGATTTTTGCATCCAGCAATTCTGCCATACGGAGCAGATATTTCTGTGCATTTTCCGGGAGATCGTTCCAGCATTTTGCTTTTGTTGTATCAGCTTTCCAGCCCGGCAGAACTTCGTAAACCGGTTCCACATTTGCCAGATCTTCCACATCAGCAGGAAATGCTGTGATTTCTTCGCCATTCAAACGGTATGCTGTACAAACTTTGATTTCATCCAGTTCGTCCAGAACGTCCAACTTTGTTACAGCCAACAGATCGACACCATTGACCATGCAGCTGTGACGGGATGCAATGATATCCAGCCATCCGCAACGGCGGGAACGACCGGTTGTTGCACCGTATTCGCCACCTTTGGAACGGAGAAATTCACCCGTTTCATTGTCCTGTTCTGTGGGGAACGGACCTTCGCCGACGCGTGTGGTATAAGCCTTGATTACACCCCAGACTTCATCAATCATA
>JAFVSW010000293.1 GCA_017503545.1 Lentisphaeria bacterium
GCTGTTATATTCGATCCAGTCATGGCGCATTTGACCATCCGGTTTATTGCCCCAAAAGGCATCCCGCAACATTTCCCGTGTGACATTTCTGCCGGTTTCCCGGTTGAACCGTTCCAGACATCGGGGGCAGAAACAGCCGAACGGTTTGCCGTCCAAACGCATATCGTCATCCGGCCAGATGGATGACGGCTTCAATTCTTTCAGAAGGATCGTTGCCTGTTTGTAATATTCTTTGAGGACGCGCGGGGAGGTCGGACAGAGTGTGCCCGGCTCACGTTTCCCGGAAACACTCAACACCCAATCATCTTCGGAGAAAATAAGCCCGTCCCATTGGAGAACATTGGGGTCGACACCATGTCCCAGGGAGATTTGCTGAATGGCAAACCGGATTCCGCGTTTTCTGCATTCCTCTGCAAGCGGCTTGAGTACTTCACAATTTTTTTTGATATATTCCGTTCCGCGCCACCAGGAATAGGTGTTTGCAAACCAGATTTCTTCAATTACGCCGGGAAATTGATCATGAATCTTGAACAATTCGGCGGCATAATCCGGTGTTCTGTTGATTGCTGGCATATGCCGGAGGATCAAAAAGGGCCATTTACTGTTTTTTGTCATATTCTTACCTTTACTTTCTTGTTGATTTTGTGCTGCTTCAAAAGGGAGATGCAGTAATAATGTTAATGAAAAAATGATCCATTTTCTGAAAGAAAACATAAATACACACCTTTTCTGCGTCTTATAAATCTTCCAACTTCTTGGCTGCCTGCTGAATTTCTTTGCCCGCATTGCTCAATTCCTGCGCGGATTTTGCACGTGGTGTCAGAACGATTTTACTGATCAAGCCGTCAAAGGTCCAGTTTGATGCTTCACCGCCGATATACAGAGAGGATTTGCAGAGGTGTCCCTGTTCCTTAATGGCTTTCCGGCGAACCAGTTTCCCGTCTTTATAGATGGCAAGATATTTGTTGACCGGGTCATAAACAAACGCCATATCCATCCATTGATCTTTATGTTTTGCCAAGTTATAATTGATGTGCATACTGGACCATTGTTTCCGTTGTACACCGAAGCCGAGATCGTTATTGAAAATCTTGACAAAGAATCCTTTTCCGGCGAAAGAACTGCCCTGATTCAACAGAACTTCATTGGTAAAACTGTGTTTCGGTTTGCCGAAATTGGGATTGTTTCTGCGCAAACGGGGCTTGAATTTCAATTCCACAGTGAACCCGGCGGTGCAAATCGCATCAATACGGGGATCCCGAATGGTCAACGGTGCGCCTTTTCTGGGCATACCATCGGTTTCGATGGCGAATTTACCGGTTCCGTCATCGGTCCAGGTGATGCCGTTTGGCGCATACTTTTTTACCACCTTGACATTTTCGGGCAATTTCTTTTCTGCATTGGCTTCAAATGTAAAAATGGGTTGTGCGGAGACTGCAGTGCCTGCGATCATGGCAAGCAGCAGAACTGATTTTTTAGAATAGATCATGTTTCTGATACCTCTTCTGTTTTATGTTATTGTGTTACTTGTATAATGAATTGAATTCGGGCCAGAACATATTGCGGTGATTGTTCAGGATCTGCTGCAGTTTGAGTGTTTCAACATGTCCATCCACAAAACTGTAATTGCCCTGTTTGCCCGGGTGACGGGTAAATTCTCCGTTTTCCAATCGCTTTTTGTTGCTTGGACTGCCATACGCATACATTCTCTGGAGAACTTGAATGGTACCCCCGCCCGGTCCCACACAGGTGAAAAATGCAACAGAATGTGGCTTTTTCACCATAGCAAGATTGCGTGGTTGAGCACCGGCGTTTTCTGCTTCGATTTTGATCAAGCCCCAGTGTCTGGGTTCATTATGGGTTTGGGTCGCACAGATCAACGGAAAGGCCCCTGATTTGGTTCTTTCGGCACATGTCCAGACAGAAACTTTGCTTGTAGATATATCCCGATTGCCTTTTCCGCCGGTACTCCATTTAGGTACCGGTAAATATTTTCCGGTATACAGAACATCCATCCAGCCGGAGTAGCGGGATGCGCCCCATGTCCATTCGCCATAAGGGTAAAAGTTTTTATTATGTTCCAGATAAGTTGCCATTGCCACAGAAAGATTTTTGATATTGCCGACACAGGAGATTTGCCGTCCTTTGCCCCGGACATTGCCCAATGCGGGCAGAAGCATTGCCGCAAGAATGGCGATGATGGCGATCACGATCAGCAGTTCGATCAAAGTGAAATTTCTTTTTACAACTTGCTTGTTTTCTTTACATTTGTTGTTTTTCATACGGCACCTTCTTTGTTAGAATTTTTAATGGTTGAATTGTTCGATGGGGGTGACGGCGACACACTGTAATAATCATCATTGTTCATATCATCACCTGTGCGGTTAAGCCATTACTAATTTAGCGGGAAGAATCACTTTTTCCCGTCTCTGTTTGCCTAAAATCATATCCGTGGCGATTTCCAGAACTTCCAAGCCCCGGAAATCAAAAGAGGGAAATCCGGCTTTCTGCCGATCCATCATGTTGAATATACTGAGGATCGAAAGTTTATGCCGCCATTCCGGTGAGAGCGTATCCAGAAACGGCAGAGTGCCTTCCAGCAGGTGGGAATCCCCCCAACCGAATATGGCATCGGGCGGATTCTTGCTCAGGAATAATTCCCGTGTAACATGTTCAAATGTATTGGTACACCGGTGCAGTCGCCAGAAGGCTTCTTCATTCACTTTGATCCCATGAGCCGGGGCATGTTTCAGGATCCCGCGCAGAATCTGTTCCTGCATGGAACTGTGCGGACCGCTGTAATCCCGTTCATACAATGCCGGAATAAACAGATTACGGACATTACGTTCCGCGTAATATTCCACCGCCTGTCTGCCGATATCTTCCGTATCGATCAGGACATAACCGGCACCGGGAATATCCTGCGTGCAATGATAACGGAACATGTAGACTTGCCGGGGAAAACGCATGGGATATTGCCGGAGCAGTTCATAGGGTACATTGGTGGAACCTTCAATGAGGAATCCGGCACAGGTTTTCCGTTCGGTCAAACGCATGAGAAATGACCGGATATCTTCTATTTTATTGACTAATTTTTCGTCGATCAGCACCGGGTACATACCGTGGGGTGTCAATTGTTGATTTAGTGCATTGGCAAGATTGCCGTACGCCTGACTTTGTCCGACGGTAAGCAATGCCACTTCATTCCCCGTGGTTTCCACATGGCTGATGGCACGGACGATTGTCCCGTGATAGGTCTTCCGTTCCAGCAAACCTTCTTTGACTAACGGAGCCAAACCGTTTGCAACGGTACGTTTATTGATTTGGAAATAATTTGCAAGTTCTTCGGAAGTCGGGAGCTGATCGCCGGGGACATACCGTCCCAACTGCAGCCATTTGCGGACTGTTTGAGTAACGATATCCTGTTTCAATAATTTCGTGTTCATTTTGCTGCGATCTCCTTGTGTCTGGTGTAATATAAAATCAGCGATTTTTGGAATCAAGAAAAAAATCAGGAATTTTTATCGAAAAAATGCAATATATTATGCACTAATATGTGGATATTAGTGCATAATTCAAGATTTATTACGACAAAATAAAGGTTCTTCGACGGTTTGTGCCACAATTATGCACAAAAACACCTGATAAACAAATACAGAATGTAGAATCGACCAGTTTTACACGTAAAATAAGTATAAACCTTAACGTCCAGACAAACTTGGATTTGCCGATA
>JAFVSW010000294.1 GCA_017503545.1 Lentisphaeria bacterium
GCAAAAATACCCAATTTGCATCGGTATTGCTTTTCTCGTATGACAATCCGCTCAAGGTAACGATTGAATTTGAAACAAAAGACGGTGCCACGCTTTATGTCGCACATGAGAAAATTGCAAAAACACCGCACTATGTACGGTCTTCCGACTTCCCTGTAGTCTCCATCTATATTCCCCGGGAAGACTTGAAGCGGATGAGATCTTCGCTGAAATTGATGAATCTTTCGAGACGCGGTCAGGTGTATCTCAAATCGGTCAAGGTCGAAGATGCAACGGAAGCAGATCGTGTTCAATTCGAAAAAGATCAGAAAGCCTGGTTTGACACATACAAGAAACGCACCCGGAAAAAACCAAGAGGGGCAGCTGCTCCCAAAGGCAAAAATACAGCGGCAAAAGCTGCAAAAGCAAAAGTACCGGCTGTCCTTGCTGTCCCTGCTCAAATCAAATTTAAAGAAACACCGGGCGTAAGCGTTTCAAAAAATACTGTTGTTGATAAAGACGGTATGCTTTCTTCTCACAAAATTCTGGACTGCTTCCTGTCCATCGATCTGCCTGCTTCCGAAAAGGCTCTGAAGGTCACCATGAAAGTACATACGACCGAAAAAGCTCTGCTTGGAATTCTGCATGACAACCGCACGCTGAAAGTCAAGCGTGTCAATTTCGGTTGGGGCAACCAATTTGATTATATGCAGACATATACATTCACGATCCCTGCAGAACGTTTGAAAACCCCGTCTTTACTTAGATTCTTCCGTATGACCAAATATCCCGGAGAAGTAAGAATCAAAGAGATGAAGATCGAGGCTGTCAAATAAGTTCTGACAGTTGAAACATAAGGAGTCAGAATATCATGATCGATAAACTTCCACTTCCGTGCCTTGCAAAAAGTGATATCGTTATTGCCGGTGCAGGACCCGCAGGTCTCAGTGCAGCCATTGCTGCTGCCCGGCAGGGATTTCAAGTCCTGCTGCTTGAGCAGACAGGGGCACTCGGCGGCATGGCTACGTCGGGGCTCGTCCCCATGTTTGCCCCGTCCTCCGATGGGATCCGGGTTCTTTACGGCGGCATTTTCCCTGAAATACATGAAGAAATGTGCCGCCGCATGAAATGCGATGTCAATAACGGCTGGCAGATCATCAATGCAGAAATACTGAAATATCTTCTTGACGAAAAAATCTGTGCAGAGAAGAATATCAAAGTGTTTTTCAACGTCAAAGTATGTGAAGCCGAAGTGACTGACGGCAGAATCAATGCCCTTCTCTGTGCCACTTCTCAAGGTTTGAAACGCGTGGAAGGGAAGCAGTTTATCGATGCAACCGGAGATGGACTCCTTGCCATGCTTGCCGGTGCGGAATTTCAATACGGCGACAGTGACGGCAATACGCAGGCTCCTACAATGTGTTGTCAATATTCCAATATTGATTACGAAAAAGAAGCGGAAGCTGCGAAAAAAGGTATTTATCCCCATACTTGCTGGTATGAGTTGCTGAAAACCAATACTGCTCCGTTGATGGAACATCATCTTGCATGCGTAAAACGTACCTCGCCCGGCACCTCTGTGACAAATTACGGACATGTTTACGGCGCGGATACTCTGGATGAAAGCGGTTTGACGGAATGTTATTTTGAAGGTCGTCGGCAGGCTCATATTTTCGAAGAATTTTTCCGTACCAAAGTGCCGGGCTATGAAAATGCGGAACTGGTCAATACTGCGGCGTTGATGGGGATCCGTGAGACCCGCAGAATCGTTGGGGAATATCAGCTTACGGCAAATGACTATTTTTCCCGTGCGGATTTTGAAGATGAGATCGGGCGCTGCAGTTATCCGGTTGACCGCCATGCCGCAACCAAAGATGCAACTGCTCAGAATGCGGCTTTGATCGACCTTGCAGCCAGCAAATATCAAAAAGGGGAAAGTTACGGCATTCCCTATCGTGTCATGATTCCGAAAGGCTTGAAAAATCTGCTTGTCCCCGGCAGAGCTCTTTCTGCAGATCAGATCGCTCAGGCTTCTGTCAGAATCATGCCTGCGTGTTTTGTCACCGGTCAGGCGGCAGGGATCGCAGCCGGGCTTGCGGATAACGGCGATGTCCGTGACATTTCCATGAAAGAATTGCAAACACGTTTAGTAAGTATTGGTGCAATCATCGGAAAACAAGGATAAAAAATGACCGACAAAATAAAAGTTCATATCGTGATGAATTCCCATCTGGATCCCATCTGGCTCTGGAATCTGGATCAGGGGATTGATGAGATTATAGCCACAGCCCGGACAGCTTGCGATTTGCTGGATGATTACCCGGATCTGCATTTGATTCGCGGCGAATCCATGTTTTATGAAACGGTTGAAAGACTGGATCCTGCCACCTTCCAACGCATGAAACAACATATTGCCAATAATCGGCTTCATGTTGTCGGTGGATGGTATGTTCAACCGGACTGCAATCTTGCATCGGCAGAGACTTACCGCCGTCATGCGGAAATCGGATGCCGTTATTTCAAGGAAAAATTCGGCATTGAGCAGATCAAGACCGGATTTAATATCGACAGTTTCGGTCACAGTTCCTATCTGCCTGATTTTTATCGCGAGGCAGGCATGATAAATTACGTCATGCTCCGTCCATCGACGGGCGAAATGAAGCTCCCATGCAATGTTTTCCGCTGGCAATCTCCCAGCGGCACGGAAATATTGACCACACGGGTCATGGGCAGTTATAATTCCACCGCACGTTCCATTGTTGCGTTGGTAACGAATATTGCCAGAGAGTGCGACCGTCATCTGAAACATGTTATGGTATGTTGTGGTGTCGGTAATCACGGGGCAGGGCCGGAACGGGAGGAAATCGACTTGCTGAAAAGTCAATGGAACAACATTGAAGGTGCAGAACTTGTTTTCGATCATCCGGACAACTATTTTGATGAAATCCGGGAAGAAATACGCCGTTCCAATATCGAACTCCCGGTCATAAAGGAAGAATTGAAACACCATGCCATCGGATGTTACAGTGCATACCGTGCGATTAAAAAAGATGTCGCTGAAACAGAAAACCGTCTTGTTCAGGCAGAAAAATATCTTACGGAAAACGAAAGCGAAGCCGCATGGAAACAATTGCTTTTTGCCACATTCCATGACGTTCTGGCAGGAACCGCCATCCGTTCCGCTTACGGGCGTATCCATGATTCCCTCGGGTTTGCAAAAACGCTTGCCGTCAATGCTGTCAGCGATGCCATTCGTAAAAGAAATGTGGCGGAACTTGCACCGGATCCGATGCAGCGTTTGATCCTTGATAATACAGGGCGGGAAACCTATGATTCTCTTATCGGTTTTGAGCCGTGGATCACATGGCGATATATCGCTAATCTGAAAGATATTATCAATGGCAGACTTTTGGATGAAGACGGCAATGAAGTACCGTTCCAGAAAATCCAATCCGAATCTGCAACCGACCGCGGGGAAGCGGAAATGATTTTTCCTGTCAAACTTGCGGCGGGTGAACGAAAGATTTTCCGTTTGGATTTGACCGGAAATACCCCGAAAACAGAAACAGCACCGATCCGAAACGTGGAAAACAAAGATTTGGATTCGCTGATCTTCCGCAATACGGAATATCTTGCCGAACCGATAAAATTTGTTTCCAGAGAAGATACCACGGATACATGGTCGCACAAGATCAATTCATTCCCGGAAAGCACAGAGACTGTTTTTGCAAAAGAACCGTTCCGTGAACATTTTTCCGGACCGTTTGTCTGCGAAGATCTCGGCTCCTATCATGCCGATGGCGGTAAAATTGATCTGGCTGTCAGAAAGAGTGCAGACTGCAATGGATTGCGCCTGCGGCTCCGTTTGACCTGGAATCTCGCACAAACTCAAGTGCGTATGGTCATGAAACCTTCATTCCCGGTCAAACAACGGATCGAAGAAACGCCGGGCGGTAAAATCACACGCTCCTTGAATGGCGAAGAATATCCGTTGTTCCGTGCAATCAAACTGCAGGGTGAAGAACATTCTTTGTCCGTTGTAACAGACGACTGTTTTTCAACTTGCGTCAAAGAAGACGGAACGTTGGAACTGATGCTGATCCGTACGCCGTATTATGCGCATCATGAACCTTATATTCCCCCTGAAAACCACTTTTATCCGGTCACAGATCTCGGTTTCCATGAATTTGAAATCACCATTCTCTGCGATGCCGATGATGAAGCAATCAGACGGGAAATATACCGTCAAACCGATCCCGTCCGCATTTCCGAATCCACACTCGGAGTCAATCGGGAATTGCAATAATAGCAGTGATATTTACAAAACTTAAAATACAAGGTCGATTATGAAAAAAACATTATTATCTTTCGCGTTCATTGCAGTCGCAACAATAGCCTCTGCCGCAGTGAAAATGGATCCGGTTTTTGGTTCACACATGGTTTTGCAGCAGGAAAAGCCGATCTCGTTTTTCGGGACAGGTACTCCGGAGAGTACCGTTACTGTCGATTTCAACAAGAAAACTGTATCGGCTAAAGTGGATGCCCAGGGCAAATGGACAGCCGTTTTCCCCGCAATGAAAGCCTCAAAAACACCGTATGAAGTCAATGTTACTGACGGAAAAACAAAAATTAAACTCGTCGATGTTCTCATCGGTGAAGTATGGTTCTGTTCGGGACAGTCCAACATGTCAATGCCCATCGGCAGTAAGTTTGTCCGTGGCTGGAGTGCCAAAGATTGTGTACAGGAAGTTGCCAACGCAAATTATCCGGAAATGCGTTTTGCAGTACAAAAATCCGCCGCCGTTCTCAATAAAAAAATGCCGGCAAATAACGTCGGCGGTTGGGTCAAATGCACGCCGCAAGTCGCCGCTTCTCTCAGTGCTACGGCATACTTTTTCGGCAGAAAACTGCACAAAGATTTGAATGTCCCGATCGGATTGATCCGGGCATCATGGAGCGGTTCTGCAATCGAACCCTGGATCTCTAATGAGGGATATCATAAATTCGGTCCCGCCCGGGATTCTCAGCTGGTCAAAAAATATTCTTTTGACGAAGCCGGAAGAATCAAATATGAAGAACAGGAACAGCAGCGTTTCTCAAAAGAGATGGCAGAATGGCATAAATTGTATGAAGCCGCCGGGGCAGCCGCCAAAGCAAAGTCCGCTTCATGGTCAAAGGTCGATGTTGATGAGTCCGCATGGAAAGCTGCCACACTCCAGTTCCCTAGATTGTACCTGACCCGCTGGTTCCGTGTCAAGTTCACCATACCTGCACAAATGCAGGGCAAAACCGTTACACTTTCCATGCCGAAGGTCGCAGAAAAAGCCGATATCTTCCTGAATGGAAAACGGATTGCTGCCTGGAATGCGGAAGACCGCGAAGATACCAAAAAAGTCAAGATGGAAATCCCGTCTGCACAAGCGGAAAATGTCATTGCAGTACGCGGCGAATATTTTTATCCGTCAGCCGCAAGACAACAGATGCATGAGCTTCACACCAAAACGTTCGTAATCTGCGGCAGAAACAGATTTGCGGTACGTAAAAATTGGAAAATGCAGGATGAATTCATCTGTTCCAAAAGAGATACTGCCAAAAAAGCTGCCCCGGAATTTATTCTGAAACCGTATGTAACCCATCAATTCCATTCCAAAATGTATAACGGTATGGTCGATGCCTGGACACGTTTGCCCATCCGCGGTGTCATCTGGTATCAGGGCTGTAGCAATATCGGCACAATGCGCTATTATCCGTTACTCAAAACTCTGATTTTAGACTGGCGGACAAAGTGGAACGAACCGGATATGCCGTTTATGATCGTTCAGCTGGCGGGACGCGGCTACCATGGTCAGAAAGATTGGAAAAATTCCAATCCGAATAAACCTTACGGCAATGCCTTGACCAGAGATATTCAGCAGCAGATGATGAAAATTAAGAATGTCGGCGTGGCGTGCACAGTCGATATCGGAGAAATTGATACTGCTCATCCTGCCAATAAACAGGATGTCGGCAAACGTCTTGCACTGGAAGCGGAACGCATCGTATACGGAAAGAATATCGTCAGCCGCGGTCCGCTTTTTGAAACCGCAACACCGGAAAATAATGCGATCCGCGTAACATTTAAATATGCGGAAAACGGACTGAAAACTTCCGATGGTAAAGACCCCGGTGCATTTGCTATTGCCGGTGCAGACAAAAAATTCGTCTGGGCTCAAGCAAAAATCGACGGCAAAACCGTTCTTGTAAGTTCTCCTTCTGTTAAAGCTCCCAAATATGTCCGTTATGCATATGCCGGTTTCCGGGGCGATTGTAATCTGCAGAATGTGGAAGGTCTTCCCGCTTATCCGTTCCGTTCGGACAGTGTGGATTATTCCAAAGCGAAATAATAGAGGTAATTTCAAAAGTCCGGCAAAATTTGACTGAAAAAGGATCGTTGAAGAGATGGAAATGGTAGTTTGATCCGGCGTCGCCTTACGGCTGTGCCGTGACAAGGTGTGGATTATTTACCATCTACCTTTGCCAAGTCTACGGCGGGGCAAGCCGCAAACGCTCCGTTTTCAGATCGCAACAAGAGTTTTCAGGCATTTTTTAAGACTTTTGAAATTGCCTCAATAAAGAAGAATTATTCGTGGAGGGTGTTTTAATTCTTCGGAATAGTTTTCTCAAGCTCAAAACAGTTGCCGACAATGCGATCTTGCTGAACTATGCCGTTTCTTCGGAAAACATCTCCGAAAGCATAAAAATCAAAACAGAGAACGGCTTTCACCTCAAAAAGGAATGTCTGTATTTTCCGGTGAAATAAAAACCGCCCCGGAAAACAGTCGCACCGCCGACATTTTTATTTTTGTCATATAGGAGGGTGCAAAAATTCCTTTTCTCCTCATTCGCA
>JAFVSW010000295.1 GCA_017503545.1 Lentisphaeria bacterium
ATGTCATTCCGTATCGGAACGCCATATCCGTCAATGCCGGTCTTGGTTAATGTAGTTCGATGTCATATTCCCAGGGTTACGCTGCGCTTCACCCTGGGCTGTTTGACTCTTGCCGCCCCGCCGGGGCTTGTCTAACAGTGATTCTAAATTCTTTCGGACATTGAGTCTTTTCTTACATGATTTCGTGAGTACTTCAAATTCAAACTCTAGCAGTTCCCGGATTTTTCAAGCTCAAAGGAAATCTGATTCTATGGCATAAACCGTCGAAGAGGCAAAAATTCTCTTTTTTTCACTCTTTAACGGAGAGATAATTTGATTTTTTTTCTTTCTGTGTTATATTCTGTTATCGTTATGGTAATTCTTTTTCTTCTTTATGAAAGGTTTCTGTTATGATTTTATCTGATATTTTTCACTCTTATACTGCGGTGGTTGCTCCTGACTCCGGTTGGACCTTGAAAACGGATTGCGAAGCAACTGCGGATGGCATCGGCTTGATTCATCTCCATCTTGTCGCCGAACAGCCCACGATCCCCCCGAAAACTGAAATTGCGTGGTCTTTCCCGCAACAGGATATTACAAACCGTTGGACGCCTGTCGATATTTACAACAAAGCACTTCCTCCGGACTGGTATTCTTCCGTCGATTCCAATCTTGCGGATGGTGCCCCCGTTGTTGTCTTTTTCAATACACAAGGGCAGAACCGGATTGCTGTTGCCGTGGAGGAAGCGATGCGCCCTGTGCGTATTGAAGCGGGTTACAGTGAAGAAAAGAATGTTGTTCTTTTTAAAGTTATTTTGTTTTCTTCTCCGGAAGCTCCTCTTACGGAGTATCATGCGACAATCCGTATTGATTTGCGCGATTTGTTTTATGCCGATGTTATCCGCGGTATGACGGAATGGTTTGCTGCCATGGAAAAATATACCCCCGATACGATCCCGTCTTGTGCTTTTGATGCCATTTATTCCACATGGTACAGCTATCATCAGAATCTTTCTGCCGGACAATTGGAAGCGGAGTATGCTCTTGCCGCAAAAGCAGATTTGCGCGGTGTGATCGTGGATGATGGTTGGCAGACTGATGATAACAACCGCGGATATGCGTTTTGCGGAGATTGGGAAGTGGCAAAAAGACGGTTCCCGGATATGCGGCAGCATGTTGCCGAAACACATAAACTCGGTTTGAAATATATGCTTTGGTATTCCGTTCCTTTTGTCGGATATAAAAGTAAAAATCATTCCCGCTTTGCCGGAAAATATCTTTTTGATTTTGATCAATTGAATGCTTCTGTACTCGACCCGCGTTTCCCTGAGGTCAGAGAGTTTCTGATCAATACCTATGAAACTGCGGTGAAAGAATGGGATCTGGATGGATTTAAATTGGATTTTATCGACAGTTTCCGTTTCGACAAAGGGGTTGACCCTGCGGTTGCGGAGAATTATGCGGGGCGTGACATCAAATCTTTACCCCTTGCCGTTGATGCATTGCTTTCTGAAGTAGTGAACCGGCTCCGGAGATTGAAACCGGAGATTCTGATCGAATTCCGTCAACGGTATATCGGCCCGGCAATCCGGAAATACGGTAATATGTTCCGTGCCGGAGATTGTCCTGCCGATATCGTGACAAACCGTTTCCGCACGATTGATTTGCGTTTGCTTTCCGGTTCAACGGCAGTTCATTCTGATATGTTGGAATGGCATATGGATACGCCAGTGGAAAGTGCTGCATTGCAGATTCTGAATATATTGTTCAGTGTTCCGCAAATTTCCATCCGTTTTGCAGAATTGCCGGACGATCATAGAAAAATGCTGCAATTCTGGTTGGATTTTGCGAAAGACCATAAAGATGTTCTTTTGAAAGGCAAACTCACACCCTATCATCCTGAATTGAATTATCCTCTTGTTTGCGCAGAAAATAATGCGGAACAAGTTGTTGCAGTGTATTGCAGCGGTCAGGTCATAAAAGTCGGGGGCGTGCAGAAAACATGTTTTGTTATCAATGCCACAGGTGAACGGGAAATGATTCTTGATCTTGCTGTTGCTCCATCGAAAACTGTTTTGTTTGATGTTACCGGCAAGCAGATGGCAGATCCGGTATTGCAAAGCGGATTGAACCGTATAGAAATTCCCTGTTCCGGCTTGCTGCAAATCGAATTCTGATTACACTCCTCCGGAAACAGAAAATAAAAAATGGCCTCTTCGACGTTTTATGCCATAGAATCAGATCTCCTTTGAGCTTGAAATTTCCGGCAACTGTTAGATTTTCAATTTGAAGTACTCACGAAATCATGTAAAAAAAAGACTCAATGTCCGAAAGAATTTAGAATCACTGTTAGACCAGCCCTGACAGGGCGGC
>JAFVSW010000296.1 GCA_017503545.1 Lentisphaeria bacterium
ACTACAATAAATCCTCTATTTATCGTGCCAAGTTCGTCTACTAACTCTTCTAATACATAACTTGCAAATTGTTTGTTTGTTATTCCGTATTCCGAAGTATCACGTCCAGTCCGGTGCAACGCATACTGCCGGAAATTGGCCGGTGGAACCGCTTTCCCGTGTCAGCTATGCTTTGAATGCCGGACATCTTTGGGCGCAGCGGTGGACGGGAGAAACTGCGCATAAGAT
The DNA here is from genome assembly GCA_017503545.1 of Lentisphaeria bacterium. Taxonomy (GTDB): domain Bacteria; phylum Verrucomicrobiota; class Lentisphaeria; order Victivallales; family UBA1829; genus RGIG8244. The sequence continues at coordinate 229 of JAFVSW010000296.1, forward strand.
GGAATGGGGGATGGCAACGCAAGTGACACCGAATCCATTCCATGTCGGTTTGAAACTGACTTCCGTTGAACAGCCTGCAGGAACACTCTGGGTCACAGAACAATGGGAAGGTCGCCGTGCAATGCACCTGACTTATGACTACGGTGTTACTGCAAGATATTATCCGGCAAGCAATACCGGCTCATCCATTTATCCCCAGTTCCAAATGGGATTCCATGACAAAAAGATCATCAACAATGCTTATGTGGATGGTCATGTGGAAGCCAATAAAGGTGCAGAGTGGGATCACATGAAATCCATCGTATTCAAGAAACTTCATCAGGGTAAAGCCTGTGTGAAACATTAATCAAACTATTATGGAGTATAGAAAAATGAAAAAACGAATTTCTTATTTTTGTCTGACAGATTTGTGTGCGCTTGCTGCAACAGCATTGATTTTTACTGCGGTTGGCGGTACGGCTGTGACTGGCGCGGCTTCCAAAGCCAAAGCATTGTCCTGTAAAGATAAACTTGGTAAAATTGCAGAGTTGACATTTGCGTATTCAGAAAATTACAATGACTATTCCGTTTCCTCTTACCGGATCGGTTGGGTCAGAGAATTGGCAAAACTGGATTCCTCTGTCAATGAAACATTATTCCATTGTCCGGAAGACAATGTTCAGCGCAAATGGAATGGAAAACCGATCAGTTATTATTTGAATACGGGCCATTTGTGGAATGTGCGTATGACGCTGACCAATAAACAGGAATGGGGTATGGTGTGCCGTATTACCGGGAATCCCATTCAAATCAGCCAGGCAGCCAATCCGTCGGATACGGTTTTGTTTGTGGAAAATTGGTATCGGGAAAACAGTTATCGTCAAATAGCCCAGCCGGGTGGCAGGATCACGTTTACTTCCAGAACGTTGTATGGATTCCATAACAAAGGACAGAATTGCAACGTGACATTCCTGGATGGTCATGTGGAAGACATCGTTGCGAAAAAATGGCAGGTCGGCAGCAATCGAGGCATCGTGTTCAAAGATATGCACAAAAGATGCATTCCCAATATGAAATAATTGCAGATCATGAAAAATTCAATTTTGACTTCTTTTGAGCCGGGCATTGTTCAATTGCATGGCCCGGTTGGTAATGCCATCCATCGGGTCATGGAACACCGGATCAAGCAGATCGATTGGGCAAAACTCGTCGAACCGTTCCGGCTGCGGAATGAGGCGGATAACCGTTGGCGTTGTGAATTTTGGGGCAAAAATATCCGCGGGGCGATCCGGATATGGCGGATGACGCAGGATACCCAGCTGCGTTCGATCATCCGGAAATCTCTGGATGAGCTTCTTGCAACTCAAGCGCCGGATGGCAGTATATCTACTTATCCTCTGGAAAAACAATGGATGGGCTGGGACCTCTGGGGAAGAAAATACGTCCTTGTCGGTTTATTGGAATATTATCGCGTGATCGATGCCGATGTCAGAGTGAAAGATGCCGTTTTGCGTATGACTCATCATTTGCTTGCCAATGTGAAAGGTTTTGAAAATTATGGCGAACATGGTGGCATGGCTGCGGCTTCCATCCTGCATGTCCTCGCGGAGATTTATGACCTCTGGGGCGATGTGGAGGCTTATGCGGAAGCCGTCCGTTTAACGGATGTCGGATGCTGCCACATTCATTCTCTGTTTCATGCTATCCAGGCAGGAATGAGCCCTGCCGAATTGGCAAATGGTAAGGCTTACGAAATGACCAGCTGTTTCCTCGGCTTACTGGAAATGGCTCGAATCACCGGCAATAAAAATATGGTGCAAATCGCAAGGCGTTATTTTGAACTCGTTGCTGCCAATGAGATCAATCTCACGGGAACGGGCGGTTTGAAAGATCATAATGGCGAATTCTGGTGCAATGGCGCTAAATATCAGATCCGTAATGATTGCGGCGGTGCCGGAGAAACTTGCGTGTCTGTCAGCTGGATGCAATACTGTTCACGTTTGTTGGCATATACGGGAAATACGGTTCCTGCCGATGAGATCGAACGCACGTTGTATAATACTTTGCTTGGCGGTATTTCCCCTGATTATTCCAATTTTACACATATCAATCCTCATTTGACCGGTGATCGGAAACGGGCTGCCGGAACGCAAATTGCTGATTTTCACGGACATGACTGTTGCCGTGCACAAGGCCCTTTCGGTCTTGCGCTTGCCGCAGAAGTGGCTTTGATGAAGTCGGCAGATGGGTATGCTCTGAATTTGTATGAGGATATGACCGCTGCCGGAATCCTGCATGTCACCGGCAATTATCCCTCCTCCGGATCTGTTTGCATTACATTGGATTGTGATGGCGAATTTGATCTTGCTTTACGTATCCCTTCTGATTTCAAATGCCGGGTCGATGGCGTATCCGTTCCCGGTGGTGAATATTGGCATATCCGCCGGATTTGGAAAAAAGGCGATACCGTAATGTTGGATTTTGATTTTTCCATGCAGCGTATGACTGCTGGGGCTTATCATGCGTATCGCATCGGACCGTTAGTTATGGCGCGGGAAACTCTGCCGGAAGGTGTTATAAACGAGCAGTTTCTTCAGAAATCTGGTGATTTGATCGATTACGCATCTGCCGGACGGCTTTTCTGTGAGGAAAACCCCATGACCGTTTGGTTTGCAGAATAATAGTTTAATGAATAACATAATGAACTGTATACAGTTGGATAAAATCTGATTGTATACAGCTTTTTTATTTTTCCGGCTGTTCCGGAGTGGCAAACAGGACCGCATGAAGAAGTAGAAAGATCAAGAGTGAAATTTCGGAAAGAAGTTCGATTCTGGTAT
>JAFVSW010000297.1 GCA_017503545.1 Lentisphaeria bacterium
CCTTCGCCCATACCGATCACTGCAGCTTGAAATTACCATTTTTATATATTTTCAGGCAGCAATTTTGCTCAAAAACACTAACATATATTTTAATTTACGTGTATTTTTATAAAATTTTCACTATTTTTATGTTGCATTTTGTTGCTTTTACGTGTATATTTATATAAGACTAACAAATATTCATCGAAATTAAAAAAAAATAACAGGAGATTAACAATGAAAGGTCCCAGCAGACAACAACAGAAAATTATTGAATTCATCCGGGAGTTTATAGAAAAGAACGGGATGTCTCCAACGATATATGAAATTGCGGAACGTCTTTCTATCAAAGCCTCAACCGTATCAGCCCATATTTCAGCAATGCAAAAGAAACATTTACTTACAAGAACAGCCCATGCACGAAGCATAAAAATAATAAATATGGAAGATATGACAACGAATTACACGAATAAACAATATTATCCATTATACCATCATCCGATGGATATTGATTTCAGCCGCAAGTCCGACGAATATATTTATCATACCGTACAAAAACAATTTCAAAAATATCAGCAGGACATTTGCCTGTTGGAATGTAATTTTAAGTTTAACAATGAATTTTGCATAACCGCAGGCGATATTATCACACTGATACGCAAGCCGGAGCCGATTTTATTACAATCCGGCGTATTACTCCTGGCCTGGGCGCCGGACTGTGATTATTTCTTTACACAGTACAACGCTTTAAAATATGCACAAGATGGGTATAAGATCATTGGACTGATCTTAGATTTGCAGCGCAAGTTCTAATTATTGGAAACGATGAACAAAAATCTTCGCCACGATAATGTGCTGCCGTAATATTGAAGTCCTACCAAAAAACTGCAAAAAAATAGAGCAACATATTATCGCCCAACACTTACATTATTGACTTTTTGATCTATCCCCTGATATAATGATTTTTCACATAAGATCAATCAACCTGATTGTTGACATGAGGAACTGAAAAATCCACTCTTCTCCGGTAAAAGTCATGGACACCACGATGTCGTCCGTTTTCTACCGAAACGCCGACAACGCGGTGGTGGTCATATATAATAACGTGATCCAATGCCTGTACTCATGGGTATGGCGTAATGAAATGAAGACGGATCGCACCATAAATAAGGGGGTTTTGTTATCCGATTGATCTGTATTGATCATGACATTGAGTTTTGTGTTTCCCTTACGAAGTAAATTTAAGAGCCGGTTTTGTTGCAATTTTTTGTCTGAGGAGGCAATTTCAAAAGTCTTCAAAAATGTCTGAAAACTCTTGTTGCGATCTGAAAACGGGGCGTTTGTGGCTTGTCCGCCGTAGCCTTGGCGAAGGTGGATGGTTATTTTTCACGCCTTGTCACGGCATAGCCGTAAGGCGACGCCGGATCAAACTACCATTTTCATCTCATCAACAATCTTTTTTCAGTCAAATTTTGCCGGACTTTTGAAATTACCTCTGAGTTCTGAAAATACTTACTGAAAAATTTAATTCTGATTTTATTTCCGTTTGAATCATTCACTTTTTATGCTATATTTACTCATAAGAGAATGAGGAAATAATGTATGAAAGAAAATAAAACTCCAACACTGTTGAAATTGTTACGGAAAGAATTGGAAGCCGGAAAATACCCTGTCAACTCCCGGTTCCCATCCGAATACGATCTTGCCAACCGGTTTGATATCAACAAGACTACGGCAAATAAACTGGTGGCGACTCTGGTGGCGGAAGGTTTGCTTGCCCGTGGAAAACGCGGATGCGGCACGCTCGTTCTGAAAGAATCGCCATTCCCGAAAGGGCAAATCGCTTTTCTGATACAATTATCGGCAGCGCATGTCGGCGCAATGCTTCAAGGCGCAGTGGATTACGCTCAAACAAGAAGATATACTGTTACACCCCTTTCCCCCAAGACGAACCCGACACGGATGCTTTCCATGCTCCCGGGGTCGCCATTCAAAGGCGTTTTGACAACGGCGTATGATATGGTGGAAGCTCCGGCAGGGATCCCTGTCATTCATCTCGACCAGAATTTCTCTCCGTCCGATATAGTGCATCATGCAGTTAATGCGGAGTTGTATAACGGCAGTTATGCTATGATGAAAGAAGCGTTGAAAGCGGGGCACCGGGAAATTGTGATCACGGTCACAGATGTTCTGAAGATCCATATGGATCAAGTTATAAACGGATATAAAAATGCGCTGTTGGAAGCCGGATATGATGATGCCGATCAAAGAATTTTTGTTATTTCGGAATACAGTTCCCACAATTTCCGTCAGGTCTTAAAGAAAATCCTGAAAAATTACCCCGATGTAACGTTGATTGCGACAGAAAGCGACAATGACGTTGCACGGTTCTGTCAAATTATTGAGGATGATTGCCCTGAATACAAGTCTAAAATCAAATTTTCCGGCTTCGGACATCTGAAATCATTGGCGGAACATTACAACTTTGCCACCGTTGACCAGCACTTTTATCAGTTGGGAGCTGTCGCCGCCGAAAAAATGATCGATATGCTCGAAAACGGAAAACCGGATCAGGTCATCCGGGAAACGGTTCCCTGCGAATTGTGCAATCTCAAAGCTCTGGCTTTGAAATAAAATCATTCCGCATTGAGCAGGCTTTTTGCGTGTTCCAATGCTGCCTGACCGCCGCCCAGCATACGGGCAAGTTCCTGACAACGTGCATCTTCATCCAGCTGCCGGATTCGTGTTCTGGTTACAGAATCTTCCGACATTTTATCTACAAGGAAGTGTGTTTGAGCGAATTTTGCCACTTGCGCAAGATGGGATATACAGAGGATCTGTTTGTTCGCAGACAGTTTTTCCAATTCCTGTCCCACTTTCCACGCCGTTTCACCACCAATATTGGCATCGATTTCATCAAAAATCAGCACTGGTACGGCATCGGCTTCCGACAATACCGTTTTGACTGCCAGCATAACCCGGCTGATTTCCCCGCTGCTGGCAACAGCGGATAACGGGCAGGGTTCCACGCCCGGATTGGCACTGAACAATAATTCCATCCGGTCGATACCGTTTGCGCTTTCCGGGGCGTTATGGAGTTCTACGCGGAATTCCGCTTGCTTGAAGCCCAGTTTTACCGTTTCTGCGGACAATTCCTTCAATAACTTACCGGCTGTCTTTTTCCGCTTATCGGACAATGCGGCAGCGGCAGACCGGTATACTTCCTGCAATGTTTTTTCTTCCGCTTCAAATTTTTCCCGGGTCAATGCGGCATCTTCAAAACGTTGTACTTTTTCCTGTACGGTTTCCTGATATTTCAGTACATCTTCCAATGTGGGACCATACCGCCGTTTCATCGTCTGCAAAACACGCATCCGGTCTTCCATTGCCTGAAATTCATTACCGTCAAGTTCTACGGCGGAGGCGTGAGATTCCAGTCCGGCGGAAAGATTGCGTACCTGATCGGTAATTTCTTCCAACTGAACCAGAAATTCATTGCCGTTTACCGGATCATATTTTTCCAATTCCTGAAGATCCCGCCGGATTTCGGTCAGTTGCTGAAATACGCTGTGTTCATGATCGCCAGCCAACGCTTCCCCGGCGCGATAGGAAAACTCCATGACACTGCGGGCATTGGCGGCAACACTGTGACGGGCTTTCAACTCCTCATCCTCTCCCGGTTCCGGTGCGACACGGGCGATTTCTTCGGCGATCCGTTTCAGATATTTCACTTCATCGGCGGAAGGCAATGTCTGTAAAAATTCTTCCTGTTCCTGCCGCAGTTTTTTCAATGCCTCCCAGGCATTCCGGACTTTTTCCTGTAATGGCTGATGATGCCCAAACCGATCCAGAACGGCAAGTTGTTCGCCCGCATGGAGTAAACTTTGTGAACTGTTTGCCGCATGAACATCAATAAGAATCGCGCCCAATTGCTGTAAAACATGTAAAGTCACCGGACTTCCGTTGACGAAATTCCGGCTGGCTGTACGGGTGATGACGCGGCGTATCAGCAGGGACCCGTCGGGATTATCTTCCACCGCAGATTCCTCCAGAATGTTGCGTACGATATCCCGCAGCATTTCCGGTATTTCAAATTCCGCAGAGATCTCACAGCGGTCGCACCCGTTACGGATGGATGATTTATCCGCGCGATCACCGAGGAGCAGATCCACTGCGCCCATGATCACCGATTTCCCCGCCCCGGTTTCCCCGGTAATGACGTTGAAATGTTCGCCGAATTCGACTTCCGCCTCTTCGACCAGTGCAAGATTCCGTAATTTCATCCATTTCAGCATAACGACCTCAAAATTCAGATTATCCGGTAAGATACAACAGAATTGTAAATAATCAAGAAAAAATAGCGAATATCCGGTAAAAAATCATAACATTGGTTATTCCGATGTCAACTTATACTGTTTCCCGTTCGATCAGATTATAGGGCAGAACGGTATCGTATTTGACCTTCTTTTTATTCAGCCAGTTGTCAAACAGTTCACCCACTTCTTTGGCAAGTCCGTGATAATCCGGTGTGATCGAGGTCTGCGGCGGTACTCCGAATTGGGAAAAATTGGACAATTCCGAAGCGATCAACGCGATATCATCCGGAATCTTCTTGCCGAAAAGTGACAGGGCATATACCGCCAGAATCCCTGCATTCCCACCCGGACAGAACAAAGCATCCACCCCTTTATTCAATAATTTACCAATCAATTCAATATATTTTTCCGTTCCGTCGCCGGAATAACAGATCAGGTGTTGGGCATCCGGCAGCTGATGTTTTTTCAAGGATTTCACAATGGCATTATACCGGATCAACGCATTGCCCCGGTCCGGCGTGCCGTGAATGATACAGCCGATCTTTTTTCTTCCTCTTTCGGCAAGATGGGCAATCGCCAATTCCATCCCCAGTGCTTCATCCGAATGAACAAAAAATACATTATCCTGTTTTTTTGCCGGAGCATTCCGATCCAGAATGATCAATGGTGCTTGAAAACGTTCGTTCCAATCCGGAAAATCCGTGATTTCACACCCGATTGCCACCGCACCGCAGAATTGAATGGAATCCAAACGTTCCTGACTGTTCACCGGCAGAATCTCCATGCGGAATCCATATTCCGGCAAATGTTGAGTCAATGCCATCAACAACATATCAACGCAACTTTGGACCGGATATACTGAGTTGTAAGGCGTAAGGATCACAATATTTTTCTGGCGCGGGGAAAGATAAGGCAGATAATTATGTTTTCTTGCAGTTTCCAGAACTTTCAGCCGGATTTCTTCCGAAACGTTGGTTTGATGATTGAATACTCTGGATACGGTTGCGGGTGATACACCGGCAAGCTGGGCTATTTTTTGAATGTTCATGGGAAACCTCCTGTAATACACCAAACATAATATAAACGGTTTTTATGAAATTTCAATCGTATCTTATGAAAATATTTCATAAATCGGAGAGGATTTTGAAATGTCCGGATGGATTACACTTAATTTTTCAGAAAAAAACGTGTATTCTTCTTGAAAAATACTTGACAGGAATATATATTCAGTAATGTTTGAACGGTTATAACTACTAACAAGGAGAATGTAAATCATGAAAATTACACGTATCGTTGCCCATACTCCGGGTCATGCAGAATTGGAACAGTTTGATTATGATCCTTCCACCCTTGAACCGGATGTAATCCTGATCCGGAACGCTTACAGTGTGATCAGTGCCGGTACCGAACGCGCCTGGTTGACAGCAAGTTCCAATAATCCGGGGCAGAGATTTCCGTATTATCCGGGATACAGTGCGTCCGGAATTGTGGAAGCCATTGGCAGTGAAGTGACCAACTATAAAGTGGGTGACCGTGTAATTGTTTCTACGGGTGGACATCGTTCATATACGGTCAAAAATGCAAACAGCATCAATGTTTTCCGGATCGATAATGAAAAGATTGATCTGGCGGAAGCGGCTTTTGGTTATATTGTTACATTCCCCATGCTTGGCGTGAGAAAATTGCGTTTGGATATGGGCGAATCCGTTCTGGTTGTCGGGCAGGGGATTCTTGGTTTGATTGCCGTACAGCTTGCATCTCTTTCCGGTGCGATTCCGGTGATTGCCTCCGATTTTGATGCTTCCCGCCGGGAATTGGGGTTGAAATTGGGTGCCGATGTCGCACTCAATCCGGCAGATGCGGATTACCGTCAACAGATCCTTGATCTTACCGAACAGCGCGGTGTCAACGCCGTTGTGGAAGTGACCGGTATTGCTGCCGCATTGAAACAATCCTTGCAATGCACGGCAAAAATGGGGCGTGTTTCCCTGCTCGGCTGTACCCGTGTTTCCGATGCTCCCATTGATTTTTATCAGGATGTACACCTGCCTGGTATTACACTGATCGGTTCTCATACCTCCAACCGTCCGTATGGCGATTCCTGCCATGGACAATGGACAGAGCAGGACGATTACCGCACCTTCCTGAAATATCTTGGTGCAGGAAAATTGAAGATTCGTCCGATCATTTCCGAAATCGTTGCCCCGCAAAAGGCGACAGAAGTGTTTGACCGTCTGGTCAATGTGAAAAATCCGCCGCTTGGTATTGTTTTTGATTGGAATCAATTATAAGGACCGCATGTGATTATGAAAAAGATCAAAATTGCTCAAATCGGAATCACCCATGAACATGCACCCGGGAAATACGCTACACTGAAAAATATGCCGGAAACCTATGAACTGGTCGGTGTCTATAATGATATGGATACCTATTCAACCCCGGCATATATCCCGCCCAGCCTGCTCAACGCCTATAAAGATGCAAATTGGATGTCTCTGGATGAGATCCTGAATTATCCGGATCTGGATGCCGTAGCAGTGGAAGTGCCGAATAACGAACTGGTTCCCATTGCAATGCGCTGCATGGAACGGGGATTGGCAATGCACATGGATAAACCTGCCGGAGAAGATTTGGCATTGTATAAACAACTATTGGACGGCTGTCAGGCAAAAAAACTTCCGTTCCAGATGGGGTACATGTTCCGCGGCAATCCGGCATTTCAATTCTGTATCAAGGCGATCCGGGAAAAACTTATCGGGGATGTGGTGGAGATCCTTACCGATATGAATCACAATTACGGGGGCGAGCCGTATCAGGAATACATCGGTAAATTTCCCGGCGGAATCATGTACAATCTGGGGTGTCATCTGATCGATTTTATCGTTGCCGCCATGGGCAGACCCGAATCCGCCGCATCGTTCATGAAATCAGCTCCGGGTTGCGCTTCGAACATTTTCAACAATTGCACCGCCGTTCTGGAATATCCCACAGCACACGTGATCCTGCGCAGCTGCAGTAAAGTGGCATCCTGCACGCCGGGCAGATCTATGATAATCGCCGGAACGAAAGGCACAATTCAATTCTCTCCGCTGGAACGGTTTGATAATGTCCCGCTGGAAGTTTCGCTGATGTTGAAAGAAGCGCGGAACGGTTATCCGGCAGGATCTCACACACTGCGTTTCCCCATGGATTCAGACCGGTATCGTCCGCAATTAAAGGAACTTGCGGAAGTAATCCGCGGGGAACGGAAACAAACTTATTCTTACGAACACGATTATATTGTCCATGAAACAACATTGGCAGCCTGCGGGCTGCATAACCTGTGAGGAGAAAATCAAACATGTATGCAATGATCCTTGATGAAAACCTGAATTTCAAATGGTGCGAAGTACCGGATCCTGTACGCAAAGAAGGCGAAGTCCTGATCGAAGTCCATGCCGCAGCCGTCAACCGTGCCGACTTGATGCAGAAAGACGGCTGTTATTCCTCACCGCCGGATTGGCCCCAGTGGTGCGGCTTGGAAGTTTCCGGTATTGTTCTGGAAGCTCCTGCTGATGCCGAAGTCAAAGTCGGCGATAAAGTGTGTGCTTTGGTCGGCGGCGGCGGATATTCTGAAAAAATCGCGGTTCCGGCGGGTATGGTCGTTCCCATTCCCGAAGGTCTTTCCCTGGTGGAAGCCGCAAGTATTCCGGAAGTGTGGTGTACCGCATATTTGAACTTGAAACTGGAAGCAGGCGGAATGAAGCCGGGGGAAGTATTCTACATGCAGGCAGGTGCATCCGGTGTCGGTTTGGCTGTGATCCAGCTTGCCAAGACGATGGGCGCGAAAGTCATTACCACGATCGACTCTCCGGAAAAAGCGGAATTTGTCAGGAAACTTGGCGCGGATGTCGTTCTGGATTACCGTACTGACGATGTCCTCGCGGCAATCAAAGCCAATCCCCCGACCGTTGCATTGGACTGCATTGGCGGTAAACTCATGGGCGAATGTTTCAAAGAAATGGTATTCGGCGGACGCTGGATCATGATTGCGACGATGGCGGGTGCGGAAACCAATATCAATCTGGAAACGGTCTGGCGTAAACGGATTCGTCTGATCGGCAGCACACTGCGCAGTCGTACCAGCGAAGAAAAATGCCGTATCATGCAGGCATTGAAAAACGAACTGTGGCCTCTGTTCTCTGCCCGGAAGCTCATCAGCAATATCCATGCCGTATTCCCCATTGCTGAAGTGGAAGCCGCCCATGGCGTATTGCGCCGCGCAGAAAATACCGGCAAAGTGGTATTGACATTCAAATAAGACCGGGGTAAAAACTGGAAAAACCACGCAGTTTCACCAGCCGATTCAGGACAATACGGTTTGGTGAAACTGTTGTTTTTATTTATAGATTATGGTAAAAAGTGGCGAAATAAGCTGTGATTTTAAGACTGAAACAGTGAATATGGTGAATTGAAAAGGTAAACGCTTACTTCATCAAAAATGAGCGAGAGTTGTAAACGTTTACTTTTACAAACATAAAATTACAATTTTCAATGCAAGATTTTTAAGCGTTTACTACTACAAAATAAGCATTTACTTCTACAAAGTAAGCGTTTTATTTTACAAAATGTGCATTTACTTTTACAAAGCTCTGAACTC
>JAFVSW010000298.1 GCA_017503545.1 Lentisphaeria bacterium
GTCACACCCGCTGAAATCAAAGATGTTTGCGATGTCCTTTTTGATGCCGGAATCACATTGTTGGAAATCCCCCTCAATTCCCCCGATGCCGTGGAAAGTATCGCCATTGCCGCAAAACATTGCGCAGGCAGACAAATGGTCGGTGCGGGAACCGTATTGACCCCGGAAGATGTCCGCAATGTTCACGACGCAGGCGGCACATTCATCATCTCCCCCAATACCGATGTGGATGTAATCAAAGAAACAAAAAAACTCAATATGCTTTCCATTCCCGGATTCTTTACCGCTTCGGAAGGTTTTACTGCACTCAAAGCCGGTGCGGATTACCTGAAACTTTTCCCGGCAATCCTCGGTCCCGGATACGTGAAAGACCTTAAAGCCGTCATCAAAGCCCCGATCCTTGCAGTTGGCGGCGTCAATTCCGATAATATCCCGGAATTTATGAAAGTTTGCGCCGGAGTCGGTATCGGCAGCGCATTGTACAAATCCGGAAAATCTCTGGATGCAGTCAAAGCGGATGCCATTGCAATTGTAAAGGCGGTCAAATCATGATCGAATTTATGAAATCCATCGCAAAACAAGCTGGCGCGATCGCTCTCGCAGGTCAGCTTGAATTGCAAAAAAAACGGATTCACACAAAAGGCAACGCCAGAGACCTGGTCACGGATACCGACCGTGCGGTGGAAGAATTTATCTGCAGCCGCATCCGGGAAGAATATCCGCAATACGGAATCTTTGGCGAAGAAACGGGCAAATCCGATTCGTCCAGCGAATATTGTTTTATTATCGACCCGATCGACGGCACGGCATCGTTTGTGCATAATCTGCCCAATTGGTGTGTTTCCATTGGCTTGCATAAAAATGGCGAACCGATTGTCGCAGTGGTATATCAGCCGTCAATGAATGATTTGTATTATGCGGAAAAGGGCAAAGGAGCCTATCTGAATGGTACAAAACTTCATGTTTCCGCTTGCGACACATTGGTGGAAAGCATTGTCGGCACCGGCTTTTTCTGTCTCCGTGCCGGGTGGAAAGAAGAAAATAACCTGAAATATGTATCCCGAATCGCTCCTCTGGTATGTGATTTACGGAAATATGGTTCTGCGGCATTGGATGCCTGTCTGGTTGCCCGCGGTTCTCTGGATGCCTGGTGGGAATTATGTCTTGCGCCCTATGATATTGCGGCGGGGGTATTGATTCTGACGGAAGCGGGCGGCAGGATTACGGATTTACATGGCGGCACAGAATTTCCACAGAAAGGAATCATGGGTTCCAACGGTGCGCTTCATTCCACGCTGTTGAAATTTTTTGAAGATCATCAGGATCTTCATTCTTGACTTTTTCTGTATAAGTCATGAAAATTTGGATAAAAAAAGTAAAAAAGGGATAAATTTGATTTGCTTTTTTTATTTTTTGGATTATATTAAAAACTATTATCAAAATTATTGAATGGGGCTGTAGCTCAGTTGGCTAGAGCGATACGTTCGCATCGTATAGGTCATGGGTTCGACTCCCACCAGCTCCACCAGAACTTATTGATTGCCAAGGACTTGTAAATAAAGTCCCTGGCAATTTTCTTTTTATAGTGCTTACAGTTGCAGGCACTTACGGCTTTTCTGCGGAGAGCAAGAGACTGCTGTTCTCAACGCTGAACCATACCAGCAACAGCATTTTGCACCACTTCTACGGCAAAAGTCTCTGAAACGCAAGGACGCAAGTCCTTGGAGCATTATTGCTTATTATCAAAGATTTACAAAAATTGATATTCCAAGGACTTGGTGTATAAAATA
>JAFVSW010000299.1 GCA_017503545.1 Lentisphaeria bacterium
CCCCAAAGGACACTGGATGTTCTGTGATAACTTTGTTCCCTCCTGGCTCCCGAAAAGTCCGCGGGAAATGATGGTTTTTCTGGAAAAACGTATCGCGCAACTGGCAGAACGGTACGGGGGTAAAGTCACAATCTGGGATGCGGTCAACGAAGCATTCAGCAATAACCGCTGGTTCTCCAAAAATATCAGTTGGACAGTCACCCCGCAGGATTATGTGTACGAAGTCTTCAAACTGGCAGAAAAATATTTCCCGAATTATACCGAATTGTGCTATAATGACGGCAATTATGTCAGTTACATGCCCTACGCCCGGGATAACTCCCCCGTTTTTCTTCTGGCGAAAAATCTGCAATTGCGTAATGTCAGATTGGGCGGGCTCGGTATCCAGTATCACATGTTCGGCCCGGTGGATGATCATGCAACCAACCCACAGAGTCACCGGTATTTTGACCCGTATTATCACTTCAAAGTATTGGATCAATATGGCATGTTGAACATTCCGCTGCACATGACGGAAACCTCATTTTCCACCTATGCGCAGCTGCCCCGGAAGAAAGCGGAAAAATTACAGGCGGATATGCTCCATCATTTCTACCGTCTCTGGTTCAGTATCCCCAACATGAGATCCATTGTTCTCTGGAATTTTGCCGATAATACCGCATTCGGCAGCGAAAACCGATTCCAGGCAGGGATTCTGGACAAAGATCTGAACCCGAAACCCGCGTATGAAGAACTGGATCGTTTGATCCATGAAGAATGGCATACCGAAACGACCGTGGAAACCGATGAACGCGGTATCGCAGACTGGAATGGATTCTATGGTCATTACGATATGGAAATCACAGTCGGCAGAACCGTAATCAAAGAAGACTTTCAGCTCGCAAGTGACGGCTGTAACGAATACAGAAAGGATTTGGTATAATGAGTAAATCAAAAGCAATGAAAAAAGGGTATTGGAATCTTTGGAACAATGATGTTCAGGCTCAGATCGATGCCAATATCGAAAAGAACCGGAAAGCGAACGGCACATTCAAAATCAAAGGTCTCAAAGCAGGGACACCCGTTAAAGCCGAACAGATCAAGCACGATTTTATTTTCGGTGCCCATATCTTCAACTACGATCAGTTGGGAACCGATGAACGCAATGAAAAGTATAAAGCCCTGTACGGCGATATTTTCAACAGCGCAACCGTCGCTTTCTACTGGCGTAAATTTGAACTGGAAGAAGGTAAACCCCGGTTTGAACAGGAATTCCGCGATACGGCGGAATACTGGAACACCGTAAAAGATCCGAAAAACGAACCCCATTGGCGTCGCCCCGCTACCGACCCGGTAATCGATTTCTGCGAAAAGAAAGGAATCCGTATCCATGGACATCCGTTGGTCTGGGGGAACTACAAATGGATGCAGCCGGATTGGCTTTTCAGTAAATATCCCAAGCAGTTCCGCGACCGTCTCCCCGCAGACGCCCCCTTTGTCAATCGCAACCCGATGGCTGATATTGTGGAAGAATTTACCGCGGAACAGATCCATAAACTCATGCCCGATCTCGCCGTCGAACTTCAGGTCCTCATGGCAAAACGTATCGCGGAAATCGCATTCCGTTACGGCGACCGGGTACACAGTTGGGATGTCTGTAACGAAAGTGCCTCTGACTTCCAGATGGGCAACATGATTCCCGATGCACCTATTTGCAAAAGCCATTACGGTCCCATGCCCGGCGACTACACATATCGGGCATTCAAACTGGCGGAATCCATGCTGCCCCGGAAAGCGATGCTCAATATCAACGACTACAATCTCAGTCAGTTTTATGTAGATCAAATCGCGGATCTGGAAAGCAGAGGCTGTAAGATCGATATCGTCGGCGCACAGATGCACCTGTTCAATCCGCAGACCTGCATTGATATTGCCGATGGAAAATCAGATGTTCAGTCACCTGCCGGTGTCATAGAAACAATGAATCGTCTTTCCAAAGCCGGACGCCCCATTCACTTGAGCGAAATCACCATTACTGCACCCAATAACGATGCACGCGGTCAGGAAATTCAGGAAATCATCACACGCAACCTGTACCGTCTCTGGTTCAGTACCGAAAAGATGATGGGTATTACCTGGTGGAATGTGGTGGACGATTGCGGCGCACCCGGCGAACCTTCCGTTTCCGGTTTGTTCTCCCGCGACATGGATCCGAAACCCGCTTATCATGCGTTGGAAGATTTGATCAAAAATCAGTGGATGACAAAATGTTCTCTCAAGGCTGCAGCAGGCGGCACGGTCAAATTCCGCGGATTCCGCGGCACATACCGTCTCTCCTGGAAAGCCGAAGATGGTTCCAAACAGGAACAGATCGTTCATCTTGCGTAAGGAATTGATGTTATGTTCAATTTGAATGGGAAAAAAGTATTTGTCACCGGTTCCGCACGCGGAATCGGCAAAGCCATTGCCGATTCCTGTGTCAAAGCCGGAGCCACCGTGCTTTATCATGGTGCAACGGAATCGGAAAAATTGATCAATGCGGCTCAAGCAGCAAATTCTCCATTCGTTGCCGGAAATCTCAGTGATCCGCAGGATGTGGAACGTCTGATTGAAAATGTCCGCAAGATCCTTGGTCATGTGGATGTCCTGATCCTCAATGGTTCAGTGCAGACCTATACCGGTGTGGAAAATTTTTCCGTCGAAGAATTCAACCGTCAAATGCAGACCAATGTGGCATCCTGCTTCCAATTGATCAAAGCATTTGCGCCGGATATGGAAGCGCAGAAATGGGGCAGAATCATTGCCATCAGCAGTATCAACCAACTCCGCCCTGCCGACCGGTTGGGAATTTATTCCACCACAAAAGCCGCACTTGCGAATTTGATGTTGTCTTCGGCAAAAAAATATGCCGCAAATGGCATCACGGTCAACACCGTTCTCCCCGGCGTGATCGAAACCGATCGCAATGCGGAAATTTTAAGTAACAAGGATTTTGCGGATAATCTCCGGAATATCATTCCTGCAAAACGGTTTGGTTCGCCGGAAGATTGCTCCGGAATTGCTGTTTTTCTGGCATCCGACGCCGCAAGTTATCTTACCGGGGCGGAAATCCCGGTTGCTGGCGGTATGCAACTGTAAAATGATCTGACAGATACGACTCGATCGTTCCCCTCCCTGCCCCATTCCGATAACGGATGCGGCAGGGATTTTTTATTATACCGCTTTTTGATTTTTCAAGTTATTTTCTGCGTAAATGGAACATTTTTCCAACTTTTTTTTCACAGATATCCCATAATTTTTCAAAAAACAGCTATTTTCATCATATTTGAGCGGAAGAAGATAGGATTTTGAAAAAAAGTTTTTTGTCAGTTTTTTGTTTATAAGCAGGAATATTATCCAAAAGTCACAACTGCACGAAAAACCACGGATCAATCGAAAAACAAGTCCTGTAAGGACGACAAGAGTCAGACAGCTCCGTCTTCATTTTATTACGCCGTGACAAGCCAGGGTGGAGCAGAGCGCAACCCTGGGATTAACGCATCGAACCACATTCTCTATGACAGCCACCGCGATGACGGCGTTTCGGTAGAAACGGAC
>JAFVSW010000300.1 GCA_017503545.1 Lentisphaeria bacterium
ACAAACTACCATTTCCATCTCTTCAACAATCCTTTTTCAGTCAAATTTTGCCGGACTTTTGAAATTACCTCGTTTATTATATATTTTTGAGCATAATTGTGGTACAAACCGTCGAAGAACCATAAATATTCCGTTCCTCCATTCCATTGGGACAAATCTGTTTACCGGATCTGTTTCAATGGAATTTTTTTTTATTCTGAAATCGGATAAGGATTAAAAATCCGGTATTGGTTGTAAAATATTATATTTTTTTCTTGACATTGCATATTATAGTGTTATATTAATTGTAGTAATACACTTTTTAGTGAGGCAATTTCAAAAGTCTTCAAAAATGCCTGAAAACTCTTGTTGAGATCTGAAAACGGAGCGTTTGAGGTGGTTACCCAGTGGGTAGCCACCTCAAACTACCATTTCCATCTCTTCAACAATCCTTTTTCAGTCAATTTTTGCCGGACTTTTGAAATTACCTCCAGTAATAAACATTATACTTTGGAGATTTTTATGATTGGTAGAGCATTTCATGCAGCAGTTATCGTATTTTGTATGATTGCATGCAGTTTTTGTTTATACAGTCAGAGATATTCCATACAGAACAGAAGGACAAGTAATATGAAACATATTCTTACGCAGCCGTTTTTTGTTAATATCTTGCCATTTTCCCCGGGCAATGAAAAAAAAGTGGCAGATTGTGCAAAAGATTATGCCGCAAAAACCGGAAACAAAATCGTCCTTTACATGTTGATCATGGATGTGGAATATCCCGCAGAAAAAAAGATCGCACATGCCGTGGAAAGTTACCGCAAACTGAAAAAAGAGCTGGCGGACAGCGATTTGCAATTGGGCGTGCTGATCCAGTCCATTCTGGGGCATGTCCCCAGAGGTCATAAGAAATTTGAGCCGTGGACACGTACCCGGGACATTGATGGTAAAAATGTACGTTACTGTATTCTGGATCCCCGGATGCAGGATTATGTTTTCAAAATGACAAAAGCAATCGCGGCAGAAAATCCGTGTTTTATCATGACGGATGACGATTGCCGCAGTTTTTCACCGAAAGCCGAATGTTTTTGTGATCTGCACACGGCTGAATTCAATAAACGGATGAAAACGTCTTATACTCCAAAAGAATATATCGCTCTGGTCAAAAAATCCAAACCCGGTGATGCCGTGTTCAATACTTTCCGCAAATTGCAGGAGGAACAAGTCGTTTTGACATTGAAAACCGTGCGGAAAGCAATCGATTCTGTCAATCCTGCTATTCCTACCGGTAATTGTCTTTCCGGCTGGGAACAGCCGTTTGGACATGAAATTGCGAAGTCGATCAACGGCAAAGGACTGCCGAAAATCATGCGTATCGGCAATGCGCTGTATCTGGAATTTGACCCGAAACGGGATTTTCCTTATATTGCGGCAAAGACTATGGCAATGCGCCAGTATTATCCGGAAGTGGATTTTCTGCTGGATGAATCGGACAATTATCCGCACAGTCTGTTCGGCAGATCCTCCCGGAATTTTCATGCAAAAATCACATCCTCCTTATTTTTCGGGCTGGCGGGTGCAAAATTATGGTTGGTCAATATGTTCAAAGGGGATGTCCCCATGGCGCAGAAATATACAGACATTCTTGCCAAAAACCGGCTTGTTTATCCGGAATTGGTGAAACTTGCAAAAGAGTCCAAACAGTCCGGCGTGATCATTCCCTCTTATTCCAAACCTCACAGTTGGCATCCCACAGCCACCGGGGAATTGATGAAAGAGGATGACAACTGGGGCGAGATCCTGTTTGCCATGTACGGGATCCCCTGGAAAATGTCTGTTGACCGGAAAGAAAAAGGTATTTATGCGATTGCCGGGGCTAAAGCTGTCGACCGTTTGACGGATGCCGAAATCAGAGAACTGCTTGGTAAAAAGTTGTTGCTGGATGGTGTTGCTGCAACGGCGTTCTGTAAGCGCGGCTTCAGCGAATATCTGGGCGTGATGGCGGAAAAGAAATCCTATCGCGGCGGTATGATCCTGGACAAACAGACCGGAAAACGGTATTGGGCTGACGGACATCCGGAACGCCCGTTCCTTACCGTGAAAGATGCAACCGTCCTTGCGGAATTCCAATACAAAACAAACTCTGCGGATCCGGATTACAAGGTATCCGGTCCGGCGGTAACTCTGTATAAAAACAAATTGGGGGGCAGGGTATGTGTTACCGCCTATTGTGTAAAGAAATATCAGGTACAGACGAATACGGATCCGTTTAAGAACTATGTGGTTTCCCTGCTCGACTATTTGAATGGCGAACCGCTGCCGTATCTGGTGAAAGATTATCAGAATGTATCCGTTTTCTCCAGAACACAGAAGACAGGGGAAGAAGTGCTGGCGGTATACGCTTTGAGCTTCGACCGTCTGGATCCGATCAATATCCGTTGTGCCAGGAAACCGGAAACGGTGGAATATCTGGCAACTGACGGCACATGGAAAAAAGCGGATCATACGTTTGCCGATGGAACGTTGACGATCCGTCACGGACTGGAATTTTTTGAATGTATATTTCTTAAAATAAAGTAATGTGCAAATGAAACTCAAAACTTTGAAACGCAATACAACGCCTGCACCGTCTGTTCAGCTGAAGGAAACTTTGCTGAACCGGATCCGGACCGGATATTATTCTCCCGGCAAGCGTATAGATGCCATCCGCAAGATTGCAGAAGAGTTCAAAGTCAGCACATTGACTGCTCAGAAAGCGTGTAAACTGTTGGAAAAAGACGGAGCAATCATTGCGGTACCGCAAAGCGGTTTGTTTGTAAGTGGATCGTTCCTGGAAAAACCGGCACAGCAAATGCGGATTGTCTTTGTATTCCCGGAAGTGGAAATCTCTCCCAGGGTCCTCGATCTGGAAGGCTGGGGATTGATGAGCGAACTGAACCGGGGCTTCCATGCCGGAGCACAGGAAAACGGGGTACGATTGGATTTCCTGTATATCGATGAATCCAGTCCTTCCCATGAATTGCTTGCTTATGCCGAAAAGATTCGGGAAGAATATGATTTCGCTGTCTTCTCCAGCTGGCAGCTTGAGTTGATTCAGAAAGAATTGGCATCGGTGAAATTCCCGTTTTTTACACCGTGTGACGATCCATCCTCGGTGCTTCCGGGTGCCATGCCGTTTTATTACGATCATGATAAAGCATTGGAATACCTGTTGGAGCTTGTCAAACGTATACAAGCCGAAAAAGTCATGATCCTTTCCAGCAGTGCTTTGCAGGATGAATTCAGCAAACTCCGTGCTGAAAAATTCCGGGAGCTTTGCCGTAATATCGGCTGTCATGCAGAAAATATCATAGCTCAAACTCTTGACCCGAATGATAACACGACTCTCAAGTCTCTGCTCAAAGAGAATAAAGATGCGTTTATTTTCTGCAACAATGCTTATCTTGTCCGGAATATTTATATCGCTGCCATGCAGAACGGGCAGATTCCCGGACATGATTTTGCGATTGCTGCCATTGCCTCCGGTGTTACATTCACCGGCTTGATCCCGTCTCTGACTTATGTCCGGGTTCCAATGTTTGAACTGGGCTTGCAAGTCATCCGTAAGGCATGTGCCATATTCCAGTCCGGCATGAAAAAGAAAATGGATATGGAAGTGGTTCTGCCTGAATTGATTATTAATGAAAGTTCAACAATAACAAAAACAAAAAACAAAGTTAAAGGAGTCGCATCATGAATTCAAAACACATGCATTTCACCCTGATCGAGCTGCTTGTCGTCATCGCCATCATCGCCATCCTTGCTGCCATGCTTCTGCCCGCACTGGGCTCTGTAAAGGCGCAGGGAAAACATGCTTCCTGCAGCAACAACCAAAAACAGATTGGTTTGATGATCCATCGTTATACAGCCGATTATAATGATTGGCTCCCCGCAACACAGCGCGGTTCGGCTTCCTCGGAAACCGGATATACCATTCAGAACCTCCTTTCCATGTTGAACTTGAATATCGCAACCTATGGTGCTGTCGGCAGTAATAAAAATGCGGTTCAACTCTGGTCTTGTCCAACCAGCAAAAAAACATGGTACGATGTCAAAGGTTCCAGCAATTCCGATTGGCGCGGTAATTATTGTGTCAATGCAGGTTCTATGGGGCTTTATCAGACGTCCTCTTTTGCCCGCAAATTATCCCAGGTAAACAGATACAAACGCGCATCCCTCCTGCCCGCTTTTACGGATAGTGATGTAGAACAGGCGCGTGCCTCCAGTATTTCACCCCGTCTTAACTGGACTTGCGGCAGCCATTGGTGGAATTATTCGTTCAACACACAATACGGTTCTGTCGGGTATATCCATAACAAGCATGCCAATTTCCTGATGCTTGACGGACATGTTCAAAGAATCAAAGAACCCGGCACCGTTGCTCAATTAACCGCTCAAGTCTACATTTCCGGCTGGAACTATGCCGCCGATATCAAGTAATATACACCAGGATCCTATCATGAAATTTGCAAAATATTTGTTCGTATCCGCATTGGTTTCTTGTTCCGCATTGACCTCTGCCGATGATTCCCTCTTGTTCCGCGCGGATTTTGATGGTTATACCGTTACTGCCGATGAGTCAAAAGGCAAACGGGACTCCATCACGTTCAAAAATCCCAGTCTGCAGCTGCGCATGTGGCCCGGGATCAATCAGAAAGGCAATGCCCTTGCTTTGGAAAAAAGCGAGAGTTGTGCATATCCGATGCCGGGCAATTTCAACCCGGCACAAGGAACCATTTCTTTCTGGGTTGCTCCGCTGAACTGGAAACCGAGTCAGCCCGGATTCCAGTGGTTCTTCTCCGCCACACAGCGGGATTTTACATTGCATGTTTATAAATATACTTGGGCAAATTGTTTGTTCTTTTATATTCAATCTCCGAAATTTTCCGGCACAAAAAAGGCGATGACTGCCAGCGCATACATTACGGACGATGTCTGGAAAGTCAATGTCTGGCATAAAATCGATGCTGTGTGGGATCGGAACGGAATGAAACTTTATGTGGATGGCGTTCTTCCGAAAGTTCATAAATGGCTCAAACCGGTTGTGAAATTCTCTGCTCCGGCGGATTTCCCGAAAGCGGCTGCTAACGGCAGAATTGCCTTGAACAGTCAGCCTTCCAAAAATCCGAAAGACAAAAACCAGCGTACTGCATTCGATAACCTGCGGATCTATAATCGTCCTCTTGGAGAAAAAGAGATTTACAACGAATATGTAAAATATCAGACCTCCAAATTCGGTTCCAAACGGGAAACATTGCTTCTGCCTGTTCCGACGGCTAAAAAAGCGGTGAAACTGGATGGTAAAATCGAAGCCGCGGAATGGAGCGATGCTTCCATTGCACCGATTCGGGAAGTCGCCCCGTTTTCCAGAGATAAAGATCCCGCATTTCATGGTAAGGCTTATGTGAAGCACGATGGCAAATTTCTGAAAATCGCTATGGAATCTTCCATTCCCGCAAAAGTGAAAAAATGGACAAAGCGGGATGGCAATCTGTGGGAAGATGACAGTATGGAACTCCATTTGCAGCACAAAGACGGCAGCTTGCATCAATTCATCATCAACAGCAATGGTGCAGTTTTTGATAAAAAAATCTCCGATGTCAAATGGAATGCCAATCTCCGCAGTGCGGTCCACAATACAGCGAAAGGCTGGTCCGCAGAAATGGAGATCCCGTTTGCCGATCTGGGCGGAAAACCGGAAAGCGGTGCATTTTATCTTTCTGCACAGAAATACAAAGGTGCATTTTCCGCACGCGGTTGGAATCGTGCCGGTGGCGGCGGATTCATTGCGCCGAAAACGTATGGTAAATTCATTTGGACGGATGTGGTATTCGGTCTGGAAAAAACCGGTAATCTTGCGTTGGGCGATTTGACTGCCGGTGTACGTATTTCCGGCGCAACCGTTACGGCAGAAATCGTGCAGGAAAACGGGACCGTTGTCAAAGCGAATGTGCAATTTCCTTCGCAACAATGGAAAAACACTTTGGACGCCGGGCAGCAGAAACTGCGTTTGACGGCGACAAAAGGCGGCAAAACCGTTGGTTTATACGAACATTATTTCTATGTGGATTCTCCGGTGGAAATCAAATACGATTCCATGCCGGGCAAAAATCAAGTGGTGGTGACAATCGACTTGAATAACGCTGGGAAAACGGTTTTGGATAAGGTCAAATCCGGTTTGCCTGGAACGATATCTTTTATCCGTAAATCCGACAACAAAGTGATGGCATCCCATAATGTAAAAGCCAATAAGGTCGTTGCGGATTTTACAATTCCCCTTCCCAAATTGGCAACCGGGGAATATTATATCGGAGCCACATTCGGCGGTGCATTCAATCAAGTCCGGTTCAATGTGCCGGATATGAGACCGTTCCAATTCCCGAAACCGGGGTTGGATCACAGCGTTCCTGCACCATGGCATCCGGTCAAAATCAAAGATGCCAAAAATTATGAAGTGCTTGACCGTACTTACACATTTGACAATGGTCCGTTCCCTGTTCAGGCAGTTTCCAGAGGCAGTAAAATGCTTTCTGCGGCACCGGTATTGAAAGTCAATGGCAAACCGGCAGTCTGGAACGGATTCAAACAGGATGATGTGAAAGCGGATCGTATTCTCTTCAGCGGCAAAGGGCAGGCAGGGCCACTTACGTTCCATTGGAAAAGTGAATTGTGGTTTGACGGGATGTACAAGGTCATGTTCCAGACCGCGGGGAAAGGCAAAATCACGGATATGACACTGACTTATTCCGTTCCCCGGGAATTTGCAAGATACGTTTTCAAACAGGATTACCGTTATTCCCTGTTTACCTGGAAAAATGACCGGATCGAAAAAGAATTCAACCCTTTGAAAAACCGGGAATGTACGCTGCAATGGACAAGCGGCATTGAAAAAGGGTTTGCCTTTGCCCCGGAAAGCAATAAAAACTGGGCGAATAAACCGGGCGAAAAAAATATCATTCTTACCCGCAACAGTAAAAATGCAACCGTGACGGCAAAAATCATCAGCCGCAGCGTGAATGTGACTGTGCCTCTGGATTATACTTTTGTCTTCCAGGCAACACCGTCCCGCCGTCCTCATGCGATGAATCGTGACATCAATAACGGGGGTTATTTTGTGCCGACCATGCAGAATCTGCAATTCGGCGGCGGCGGCGACCATACGTTTGCGGATTATAAAACGGATGGCCGCTGGACTTCCCCGGCATCTATGAAACCGTTGTATCCTGACCGTTTTGCAAAATATGCAAAAGATTATGCAAAGAACCGGAAGATCCGCAAAACAAAATCCCGTCATGCGCTCCGTGGTGTCAATTATTGTATGCCGATGCACATCGGGACGAACGAGGCGGAATACGATTATTTCATCAAAGACTGGATCACTCTGCCGACTTGTGTGTGGTCTTACAATGAACATGGCGTACCCCAGACATTGTTCTCCACTTGCGGCAATACCGGGGCAACGGATGTGTTGATCTGGAATCTGGAACAGTTCCTCAAATCCGGCGTCTCAGGCGGGATTTATAACGATTGCGCCCACACGCCGGCATGTGAAAATCCACGTCACGGTCACGGCGGAAAAGATGCGTTCGGACAGCAATTCAGCACCTCATCCATGCTGTCACAACGTGACTATTTCCTGCGGGAATACCGGTTGATCCGCAAATATGATAAATTTCTGTTCAACCACGTCCCCAGCGCCGACTTTATTCCCTTTGTGCATTGCTTCTCCGACTTGATCTGGCCGGGTGAAGAATTCCACCAGCCGGTTGCCGATCATACGGAACATTGTTATATTGAGTTTATCCCCCGGGAAAGCTGGCAGTCTGCATTCAGCCCGACAATCCGCGGTGTGGCGATTTCTCTGCTGCCTCAATATGATCGTGCTATCCGTGCCATGGCAAAAGGCAAAGCGGAACGGCTCAAAATCAAAAATAATCCGGAATGGGCGATCCGCACGATGACCCCGTGTCTGCTCCATGATACCATGGTTTCTGCCGCCAATATCAACAACAAAACGGTGGATAAGTGGTGGATCATCAAAGAACCCATGTTCCTGAACGAAGCGGAATTCCGCGGCTATTGGTTTGATGACAAGATCAAATCCCGGACCAAAGATATGCTGATCAGTTATTATATCCTCCCGAAGAAGGCACCGTATAAATACCTGATCATTGCGGGGAATTATAACCGGGATGAAAAAGAATTGGGCATTGAAAAACTCAATCTGCCCAACCGCGGCGTGATCCGGGAACTCTGGAACGGTGTGGATGTGAAAGAAAAGGATCTGAAATCCATGAAGATCTCCGGTAATCATTTCCGTATTTTCGGCGTAAAATAAAGGTTCTTCGACGGTTTGTGCCACAATTATGCACAAAAACACCTGATAAACAAATACAGAATGTAGAATCGACCAGTTTTACACGTAAAATAAGTATAAACCTTAACGTCCAGACAAACTTGGATTTGCCGATA
>JAFVSW010000301.1 GCA_017503545.1 Lentisphaeria bacterium
ATGAGTATACCCGTTTCCGCCATATCGGGAAAGCATACATTTTAAGCAGATATCATTGGTGAGAAGCAGTTGGCTTCCGAACCCCTCGGAAATAATTTTCGCTGCCAGCATTGCCCGTTCTCTGTCCGTTGCAAAATCCCCTCCGGCAAATCCATTGACTTCCGGAACAAATTCTTTTCCGAAATTATCCAGTTCCACAAATACGCCGGACATAAGAAGTTCCCGGATGTAGTCCCAATTCAATTGAACATCAGAATGACAGATCACGATCCGATCCGGCTGGACTCCCAGAGAGGTCAGTTTCTGAACGACTGCCAGACCATTTCGGGACCACGGATAAATATGGATCTGAATTGCCAATCCTGTTTTCTTCTGTGCTTCTGCAGCTGCTTCCAACGCGTTCCATTCTCCGGCGGAAATTTCTTTCCCGGTCCCGATCTCTCCGATGATCCCGGGGCAGATCCCGGAACCATTTACACCATTTCTGATCTCAGAGATCAGCTCTTCTGCCAAATCCGCTGTATTTTTTTGCAGGAAATCCGGTGGATGCGTATCTCCCGTGTACCAGCCGCAGCCCATGATGATATTCAATCCTGTTGATTCCGAAAGTTTACGAAGCTTCCGGGGATCCCGTCCGATATCAGAAAGAGTGCAATCAATTACCGTATTGCAGCCCCATTTCAACAGGGAACCTGCTTCTTCTGCTGCCAGCTCCAACGAATCCAGCAGAAGATCATCTTTCATGCAGTACGGATCAGACAGAAGTCTTTTTCTGTCCGATCTTGAGATCTTGCGTGTTTCTGCTCCCACCGATGCCTGGTTCTGAAGATCGATAAAGAAATGTTCGTGAGACAGGATCATTCCGCACTGATCCGGAGAGATCGTTCCTGTGACAGTTACCAAATCTTTCATTTTCAACGCCTGATTTTTCTTTTCAGATACCCTTGCTGACAAGATCACGGATCAATGGAGTAACAGACTCCGGTCCTTCCGCTGTGATCACAAAGCCTTCTTCAATCCGGTTGGAGCCGGCCGGATGTCCCCAGATGCTGATATCACTGTTGACGCACATCCCGCTTTCAAAAAGATAGTCTGCATTTTCATCCGGATACGGTGATTCCGCTTCTGCCAGTCCGATCCCATGCATCGGCGGATACAAATCAAACTCTGTCATATGATGTTTTGCAAATACTTTTTTGACAGCCTGGACCATTTGACCGGAAATGGTCCCCGCTTTCAGAAAATCCTGCTGAACATTGGCAGCTTCAAACAGAACATTCAGAAAATCTTTCTGCCGATCGTTTGCTTTCCCGATCACAAACGGATATTCAACAGTGGAAACATATCCCTGATACTGGACTGCCATAGCAGCCATCACCATTTCCCCGTTACGCATGATCTTGTTGGTGGCATGGCCTATGACTGTTTCCGTACGGATCCCGGAACCGAACACCATGAAGTTGATATCCTCGGCACCTGCCATTCTGGCGGCTCCTTCCGCTGCACCGGCAGCCATCGTCTCCGGATTGCCGTCAACCGCATACTCCAACAATTTTCTGTAACCTTCACAAGCCTGTCTTCCCGCCTCTTTCAAACAAGCGATCTCATTCGGAGATTTGATCAGACGAAGACGGTTGATGATATCACCGGCATCTTCGATCGCTGTATTTCCGACAGCGATCCGGATCCGCTCCATAATATGTGCGGGGATATCATAGACCCCCACCAGCCCCAATTTTTTTCCGCCATTGAGGGCATTGAGCAGGACCTCGCGCAGGGTCGCAAACTTTGCCTGCGGATAATCGATTTCCTCAGGAACAGAAACACAGGCAAATTCTTTGATGTTGCAGTAATCTTTCCAGACTGACATCTCCCTGGCATATTTTTCTCCCTCAGGAGCTCCGGCAAGAACAGGATCTCCACATTTTGGGATCACGCAGATCCCCCGTTCAAAAATCGGCCAGAAATTGCTGACATACCGTAAATTTTCTTTCCGGTACTCATCTCCGTAAACGGCAATTGCATCAAGACCTTTTTTCTCCATTTCCATCTGAATACGAACGATCCGCTCCTGGAATTCGCTTTCCGGTATCTGAATCATGGCAATCTCCTTTCTGAATTCTTTTGTATATTCCTGCCTTTTCTAAATATACTCAAAACACAGAAAAAAACAATACGGTAAAAAGAAAAAAACAACGCATCCTCTGCTAAATAATGCGCATTTTCTGCTTGTGCACTTTATTTGGATAATGCCCGATATTGACCGGGGGCAACGCCGACAACAGAACGGAACGTCCTGTTGAATTGGGAAACGGAACCGAAACCGCATGCATATGCGGTTTCAGCAATGGAAAGCTTTGTTCCCCGCAGCATTTCTTTTGATTTTTGAAGGCGTTTGAATTTGATATACCGCTGAAAAGAGATATTTACCGTATCTTTGAATTTATGGGCGAGATTACTGGGGCTGATATGAAATTTCTCTGCGACTTGTTCTATGCTCATCGGGGATGCATAATGTTCATCCAGATATCGTTTTACCGATTCTATCTTATCTGACATATTGATCTTATCCATAAAGATCAGATGTTCTCGGATCCCCGTCAAATGTGCTGCAAT
>JAFVSW010000302.1 GCA_017503545.1 Lentisphaeria bacterium
ACTTCAAATTGAAAATCTAGCAGTTCCTGGAATTTTCAAGCTCAAAGGAGATCTGATTCTATGGCATAAAACGTCGAAGAGGCAAAAAATGTCTGAAAATTCTTGTTGAGTTCTGAAAACGGAGCGTTTGTGGCTTGTCCGCCGTAGCCTTGGCGAAGGTAGATGGTTATTTCCCACACCTTGTCACGGCATAGCCATAAGGTGGCGACGCCGGATCAAACTACCATTTCCATCTCCCCAACAATCCTTTTTCAGTCAAATTTTGCCGGACTTTTGAAATTACCTCTTGAAAAATATAAAATCTGGAGTATGTTACAACATATCATATGTAACATTAATATATTGTTTGCAGGAGAGATCAAAATGAAAGTTTTTGTAACAGGCGGTGCCGGTTATATCGGAAGTGTATGCTCTGAATATTTGTTGAACAAAGGGTACGATGTCACCGTATTTGACGGCTTGATCACCGGACATCGTTCTGCCGTGGATCCCCGGGCAAAATTTATATATGGTAATCTGGAAGACCGGGATCAACTGTTCAAGATTATGTGCGAAGGTCAATACGATGCAGTCATGCACTTTGCCGCCTTCTCACTGGTCGGTGAATCCATGAAAAATCCCGGTAAATATTTCAAAAACAATCTTGGTAATGCCATCAATCTTGCCGATGCAGCCATTGCCGGCGGCGTAAAACGTTTTGTTTTCTCCAGTACTGCTGCGACCTTCGGTGAACCGGATGAAATTCCGATCCGCGAAACGACAACTCAGAATCCGATCAACCCGTATGGAGAATCCAAACTTTGTTTTGAAAAAGCATTGCGCTGGTATAGTGATGTGCATGGTTTGAAATATGCTGCGCTGCGTTATTTCAATGCCGCCGGAGCCTCCGAACAATTCGGGGAAGATCATGACCCGGAAACCCATCTGATCCCCATTCTGCTCCAAGTCGCCGCAGGAAAACGGGAAAAAGCCATGTTGTTCGGGGATGATTATGATACACCGGATGGAACTTGTATCCGGGATTATATCCATGTTCTCGACCTGGCACAGGCTCATGAAAAAGCACTGTATGCACCGGAAAGCGGACACTACAATCTGGGTACCGGATCCGGTTTCAGCGTAAAAGAAATCTTGAATGCGGCACGGGAAGTCACCGGACACCCGATTCCGGCAGATGTCGTCCCGCGCCGTCCCGGTGATCCGCCGCGTCTGATTGCCTGTTCGGATAAAGCCCGTCGTGAACTGGGCTGGGAGCCGCAGTTTGAAGATCCGCGCAAGATCATTGAATCTGCCTGGAAATGGAGACAGAAACATCCGGAAGGTTACGCAGACTGATCTGCGGCAAGGGGTGATAGCAATATGGAAAACTGGCATGAACTGGGGCCGTTTACCGTTTTTGACCTGGAAACGACAGGCTTGATTCCTATCCGCGACCGCATTGTGGAAATCGGTGCGGTGCGTGTAGAACAGGACGGCACCTGGAGTCGTTTTACGACATTGGTGAATCCGGGGATTGCGATTCCTGTCCGGGCGCAATCTGTACATGGAATTACGGATGAAATGGTTGCCAATGCACCGTCGTTCAAGGATGCGGCATATCAATTTCTTTCGTTCATCGAAGGCTCCAAACTGGTATCCCACAATGCCCGTTTCGACTTGGGTTTTATGCAGGAAAATCTGGCACGTATCGGCTTGCCGTTGATCAAAACCGGTGCCTATGACAGTATTCAATTGATTCGCAAAGCATTTCCCCGGCTGCCATCATACAGTCTGCAATCTCTGCGTGTTACCTTGCATTTGCCGGAAGTGGAAGGCGATCCGCACCGGGCAATGTTCGATGCAGAATTGACAATGCACGCCTTTTCCCTTGCAATGAAAGAATTATATAATCTGTACCCCAGAATGTCAAATGAATAAGAAACAGCCTCAGGAGACGCAATGGATTTCTATAAAATTCTGACCGGTATGGCATCCCCGTTTGTAACTTTTTACAAATCATTACCAGATAATCCGCAGCAAATGCTGATTGCTGCCCTGATTGTGATCGTTGTCACCGGTATGATCGGGGGAATGGTTGCGAAAAAACTGAAGCAGCCGCTTATTCTGGGTTATATTCTTGCCGGGGTCTTTGTCGGGATTGCATTCAAAGCCGGAGTTGGCGATGCAGCAAAAATTGCGGTAAAATCGCTGGCAGATATCGGCGTTGCCCTGCTGTTGTTCACAATGGGACTGGAATTTTCCAAGGAAGATATACGCCCGGTATATAAAATTGCGATTTGGGGAACGCTTTCCCAAGTATTATTCACGCTGCTTGCCGGCACGGGGATCGCTTACTTACTCATGCAATACCGTCCCGGCTTATTGAACGGCTGGGCCTCCTGTTTTCTATTCGGAGCAGCCTTCGTTTCCACCAGTACGGCAGTAGTCCTGAAAACATTGGAAAGCAAACGCCGCATGGGGACCTTATCCAGTAAAGTGATGATCGGCGTTTCCATTGTGCAGGATTTAACGGTAATCCCATTAATGCTTGTAGCCTGTAAACTGGATAATCTTTCTTCCGGCTTCGGAGAAGCAGTACGCCCATTGATTCTGGGGGCAATTTTTATGTTTCTGATGCTGACGATCGGGTCAAAATACATCCCCATCTGTCTGCGCCGGGTAGCACGTTTTGAATCAAAAGAATTGTTTTTATTTGCAGTGACCGGCGTAGCATTGGGTATCGGGCTTTTATCGGAAGCGATGCAAGTATCTTTTTCATTCGGGGCATTTCTTGCAGGGATCGTCTTGAGTGATTCCGATTACGGCAAACGGGCATTGTACGAAATGACTGCCGTACGCGATTTGTTCGCCATGCTGTTTTTTGTTTCCATCGGCATGATGCTCAACGTACCTTATCTGATTCAGAATTTAACAATCGTTCTGCTTCTGATGTTTGCAACCAGTCTTTCCCGTACCGTATTCCTTGCTGTTGTTTCCTGGTTATCCGGATACCGGAATATCATTCCGATCGCCATGTTGTTCGGGATGTTTGCCACATCGGAAATCGTTTTTATTGTGATCCAAACCGGTTTTTCCGCCGGATTGTTCACGGAACACCTGTATGCTTTGATGCTGTCGGTGGCAGTCTGTTCCATGATCGCCGGACCGATTATGGATGCACTGACCGGGCCGGTATACGATTTTCTCCGGAAAAATATCTGGAAAACACAACGGAATACCGATATTGTAATACCGCCTCCGGATTTGAAAGATCATGTCGTCATTGTGGGCGGCGGGACGATTGCCCGTTCCATAGCCCGCTTGTTGATCCGTTTGAATTGCCCGTATAAAATTATTGAATCGGATCACCGTACCTTTCAGGAAAATCAGAAAAAAGGTTTCGATTGTCTGTATGGTGACCCGCAGCAGGATGTCATTCTGAACGGAGCCGGGATCAGCCTGGCACGTATTCTTTTGCTTGCAGCACCGGGAGTAACTGAAAATCTGAGTGTGATCAGCCGTGCGAAACAATTGAATGAGAAAATCCTGATTGTGGCACGTGCAGATTCCTTTGGAGAAGTGGAACTGTTGCGGAATGCGAAAATATTTGAAATTGTCCAGCCGAAGTTTGAAGCCGGTTTGGAATTGACCCGTCAAGCTCTGATTGCCATGAATACTCCATCCGTAGACATTCAGAACTATTTGGACGCCGTCCGTTTTGACCGGTATCAAATCATGATGGATGGAAAAAACAAAGGAAAACGGAAAAAACATCAGTTGGACCGGATGCGTTCTTTTACCGGACTGGTCGAACTGAAATGGATTCATTTGCCCGCAAATTGTGCAGTAATCGGAAAAAATCTGCAAACAAGCCGCCTCCGTTCCAATTATGGAATATCGGTTGTCGGAATTCTTCGCGGAGAAGACTTTACCTCCAATCCCCGTGCGGATTATATTTTTGCGGATGACGATATTCTGGCAGTAATCGGAAAAGGTGAAGATGTGGAACGGTTCAGCCGGGATATGGGAGCAGGACAAGGGATTTCCCCTGCCGCAGCAACACAAACAAATGCAGTCATGACAAAAGCATAAAACGTTTTTTCTATCCTGTGAACAAGTCCTGTACGGATATGAAAAAAAACACTAATTTATGTATTTTTTTCGATTTGAATTTGATTTTTTGAAAATCCGCAATTAAAGTACGTAAAGAATAAAATTTTACACCTCAAATACAGGAGAAAAAAAATGACAACTCACATTGGAGCAAAACGTTATCGGGATGAAATGCCGCGTATCGGTATTCGCCCCACCATCGACGGCCGCCGCAAAGGTGTCCGCGAATCTCTCGAAGAACAGACCATGAATATGGCAAAAGCTGCAGCTGAACTCATCAGCAGCACTCTCCGCTATCCCAATGGTCAACCCGTGGAATGTGTGATTGCAGATACCACGATCGGCGGCGTGGCAGAAGCCGCTGCCTGTCAGCAGAAATTCCAGGCAAACAATGTTACTGCCACATTGACTGTGACTCCGTGCTGGTGCTACGGTTCTGAAACCATGGATATGGACCCGTTCACCCAGAAAGCAGTTTGGGGCTTCAACGGTACGGAACGTCCCGGCGCAGTTTATCTTGCAGCAGTTCTCGCAGCCCATTCCCAGAAGGGCTTGCCTGCGTTCGGCATTTACGGTAAAGATGTTCAGGATGCCAGTGATACCACAATTCCTGAAGATGTAAAAGAAAAAATCCTGCGTTTTGCCCGTGCAGCGGTGGCTGTCGGCGCAATGCGTGGAAAATCCTACCTCTCCATCGGCTCTGTTGCCATGGGGATTGCCGGATCGATTGTAAACCCGGAATTGTTTGAAAAATATCTGAATATCCGCTGCGAATCTGTGGATATGTGCGAAATCATCCGCCGCGTAAATGAAGGCATTTACGATCCGGAAGAATACGCAAAAGCACGGGAATGGGTCCGCAAAAATTGCAAACAGGCAAAAGATTTCTGCAATCTGCCGGAAAATTGCATGACTCCCGAACGTTACGAAGAAATCTGGGATTATGTCACAAAAATGTGCATCATCGCACGCGACTTGATGGTTGGCAATCCCAAACTCGCTGAAATGGGTTTTGTGGAAGAATCCTGCGGACACAATGCCATCGCCGGCGGTTTCCAGGGACAGCGTCAGTGGACAGACCATATGCCCAATGGCGACTTCATGGAAACCATCCTCTGCTCCTCTTTCGATTGGAACGGAATCCGCGAAGCATTCGTCCTCGCAACCGAAAACGATGCTCTCAACGGCGTTGCCATGCTCTTTGGTCACCTCCTCACCGGTACCGCTCAGGGCTTCTCCGACGTCCGTACATTCTGGAGTCAGGAAGCCGTCAAACGCGTTACCGGTTATGATATGCCGGAACCCGGTTTGATCCACCTGATCAACTCCGGTGCAACCACCGCTGATGCCACAGGCAGACAGAGCGATGCAAACGGCAACCCGGTCATGAAACAGTTCTGGGACATCACCGAAGAAGAAGCACAGGCAAGTCTGGATGCCGTGGAATGGGTTCCCGCAAACCGTCAATACTTCCGTGGCGGCGGTTACTCCAGCCGGTTCCTTTCCCGCGGTGGAATGCCCATCACCATGTCCCGTCTGAACATGGTCGCAGGTCTCGGTCCGGTCCTCCAGATCGCAGAAGGTTATACCGCTGAATTGCCCCGCGAAGTACACGACAAACTCGATATGCGGACTGACCCGGGCTGGCCGACAACCTGGTTCGTACCCCGTCTGACCGGTGAAGGATGTTTCAAAGACGTCTACACTGTTATGGCAAAATGGGGCGCAAACCATGGCGCATTCTCTTACGGTCATATCGGTGCTGACCTGATCACGCTGGCTTCCATGCTGCGTATCCCGGTCTGCATGCACAACGTACCGGAAGATCAGATCTTCCGTCCCAGCATGTGGAATGCCTTTGGTATGGATGCCGAAGGTGCGGATTACCGCGCATGTGCAACCCTGGGCCCGGTTTACAGCAACAAATAAAAACCAGCCGTTTTTTCATTCTTACAGACGTCCGGAAGGATCCATTCCTTCCGGGCGTTTTTTTTTATAAAAAAATTTCAATTTTTTTCAAAAAAAAATTTGCAATTAGGGGAGAATAGGAGTATAATAGGGGAGGATAGGAGTCGTCAGGATTAAAACAGGAAAAACAGGCATAGAAAACATGGAACAGAACAAGACGGAAACAACATTTTACCGTTTGTACCGCGAGTTCGAGTATAAACTCGATACCCAGCGGCGTATTGCTGTGCCTGCAGAGTGGCGTGCGGAAAATCCGTGCGGGATTTTTATGATGATCCCGGCACGGGACAATATGATCCAGATGTATCCTGATGAAGTATTTACAAAGAAATTTGCAGAAAAACTGGCAAAACTTTCCATGGGCAGTGCGGAAGATATGCGCAAAGCCCGGGATTTCGGAGCCAATGTTTATAAGTGTGTATGTGACAGCCAGGGACGTATTCAAATGCCGAAAGAACTGCTTGCATGGGGTAAGGTGGAAAGCCGCCTTTCCATGATCGGAGCCGGTGATTTTGCGCAATTGATGAGTGCAGAACGCCGCGAAGCGGAAAAAGCACAATCCTCTGCCGGCGGCGAACCTTCTTTCCTTGATATTCTGAATTTGTAAAGGAGGCATCGGAGATGACAGCGGATGATAAACATATCCCGGTGCTGGCAAACGAAACATTGGATCTTTTGATGGCACCTTTTGATGGCAAGTTCTGCCGGATTGTGGATGGAACTCTTGGATTCGGCGGACACAGCAGCCGGATACTGGAACGGAATCCACAGGCACGGCTGTTAGGGATTGACCGGGATCGGGTTGCGTTGAATGCCTCGGCAGAACGGTTGCGTTTTGCCGGAGACCGTGTAACGTTACGCCATGGGCGTTTTTCCGATATCCGTACCCATGTACAATCTGCCGGATGGGATAAAGTGGATGGTATTCTGTTGGATATCGGTGTTTCATCGGTACAATTGGATACACCGGAACGGGGATTCTCCTACCGTTTCGATGGTCCGCTGGATATGCGTATGAATCCGGAAAGCGGAATGACTGCGGCAGATTTACTGAATCAGTTGCCGGAAGATGAATTGAGCCGTATATTCCGTGATTACGGTGAAATACGCCAGGCACGTCAGTTGGCACGGGAAATCGTCCGGATCCGTACAAAGGATCCATTCGACAGTTGCGGCAAATTTGCAGCAGTATGTGACCGTGTATTGAAACAGCGTGGCGGTCCCCCTGCCCCCACATTGCCGTTCCAGGCATTGCGGATTGCAGTAAATGAAGAATTGAAAGAATTGGAAGAAGCACTCTCTGCCGCAATGGATTTGCTTGCGGTTGGCGGCAGATTGTGTGTGATCACGTTCCACTCTCTGGAAGACAGGATCGTGAAACATTTCTTCCAGGATATGGCGGAAACTTGTAAATGCCCCCCGGGTTGCCCGGTGTGTGTGTGTAATTGGGATGCAAAATTGCAGATCGTAACGAAAAAGCCGGTAACGGCAACGGAAGAGGAATTAGCGCGAAACAGCCGGAGCAGTTGTGCAAAACTGCGTGCGGCGGAACGAATTGAAAAAGACAACCAGCAGCATAAGACAGAAGGAGAAAAGGCAAGATGAATCAATTTACGAGCAGAAAAAAATTGGCAGAAAGAGAGCGGGAACGGAATCGTCCGCAGAGTAAACCGTGGGTATTTTCGTTACTGGGCAAATTTCTTTTGATCCCGGTTGCAGCATTTGCTGCCGCCGTATTGCGTATTTCTTATGCTGACAAAGCAGAAAAACTGGAACAGCAGGCGGTAAGCATCCGTGCCGAAATCAATTTTCTGGATAAAGAAATTCAAAACTTGAAAGGGAAACGGGAAGAACTGTATTCCTTGCGTCATATCGAATCCAAAATCAGAGAATACCGTTTGGGATTGCGCCAAACAAAAAATGAACAGTTGTGTTATCTCAAACGTTATCATTTTGCACCTGTTGCGGCAAATGGGGAATATGCTGTGGCTGCAAATGAAAATGGGAATTCTGCTGCTGCAAAAAAACAAATGACGGCTTCTCTCCGTTAAAACACTGCCGGGGGTAACTGTTATGAGTCACATGAGCTGGCGCATTTATCTGGTCTTACTGCTGCTGACCGGTGGATTTGTCTATATCGGATTTAAGATGTATGAAGTACAAATCCAACGGCATGATGAACTGTACGAAAAAGCAAAATCACGTTACACAAAAAAAGAAAAAACCAAAGGTACCCGCGGTGAGATCTATGATCGGGATGGCAATTTGCTGGTTTGCAATATCCCGGTACGGAATCTTGCCGCAGACCCACAGGTAGTCGGGGAATCCGATGAATGTCGCCGTCTTGCAAAATTTCTTGCGCCGAAACTGAAACAGGATGAAAATTTTCTTTATCGCCGTTTGATGTTCAAAGAATTTGAAACAACGGATGCAGAAGGAAATAAAGTACGCAAGCCGTGCCGTTATGTCATGCTGCAGCGGGAACTGGAA
>JAFVSW010000303.1 GCA_017503545.1 Lentisphaeria bacterium
CCTGACATCGCATCAGAAAATAATGTTGTAACATCGATCACTTTTCTCTCAGGTCTGCCTGTTTCTGCAGGAACAGGCAGAGCCTTTTCGTAGTGTTAATATAAGCTGTAAAAATGCTTTTGTCAAGTAGAAAAAGCAAAAAAATATGCTTATTTATGATCTTCCCGACTGCCGCATCCAGTATTCGCTATCTACCTCAAATATTATAAAGATAAGAAAAAAATACCATTTTTTTACAACAGTTGCTTGACAAAGATTGATATACATGATATAGTAAAACAGATTACATAAATTCTAATGACCAAAATTTAACGGAAAGGAAGTTCAGAAATGAAAAATCTCTGTTTGCTGTCATCGCTTTTGATCGCCGGGCTCGCATCATCACTCCTGGATGCTGCAGAAAAAAACATCGCCCTTAACAAAAAATATACTTGGACAAAAGCTCCGAATTATAAACTTTGCACAGATCCCGATGATAAAGTACAGTTGACAGATGGTAAATTGGCATCCGGGACCGCCTGGGTAAATAAAGCGACTGTCGGCTGGTTTTATCAGTCTCCCGCAGGGATCGATGTTGATCTTGGCAAGCAGGAAAAACTTGGCGGCGCAGCGATCCGTATTGCCGGCGGCGCTTCCGGTGTAACATTCCCGGATTGCATATTCATGTATGTCAGCAATGATAAAAAGACCTGGAGCTATGCCGGTGAACTGGAATATCCCGCAACGGCAAAAAAAGCGAAAGGTTATCAAATCAGAAAATATACGATTTCCGGGCTGAAAACAGCAGGACGTTATGTCCGTTTGGAGATCCATACCAAGGGAGCCTATATTTTCTCGGATGAAGTGGAGATCTTCAGCACATCCGCAGAGCCGGTTGCTGCATTCCCGGAAAATTCCAATATCAAAAATACCGTGAAGTTCTCTCAGGAACTTATTAAAAGAAAAAGGACACCAAAGCTCTCCGGTAAAAACATCGCGCTGAATAAAAAGTATACCTATTCTCCGCGCCCCAACTACTGGCATTGTACGGATCGCGGAGATATTACCCAGCTGACCGACGGGAAGTATACAAAAGGCGATTTCTGGACCAATACATCGACTGTCGGATGGTCTCACTGCTCTCCGCTGGATATTACGCTCGACCTGACAAAATCCGAACCGGTAAGCGGTATAACGTTCAACTCGGCAGCCGGACGTGCACAAGTCCTTTATCCGGAGTTGATCAACGTTTATATCAGTAAGGACGGGAAATCCTGGGATTATATCGGGGATATGATCACAGACGGAGCAAAGCACGGAAATCCTTCCAATACGCAATATAACGTATTCAAATTTACGATCAGCGATTTGAAGGTCCGGGGCAGATATGTCAAATTCTATGTCGTTTCCCAGACGCAATACGTGTTTTGTGATGAGATCGAGATCCATCGCGGCACCGATGATCAGAAATCGGCACCGCGGGAAGCCGGGATCCGTGATCCGCAATCTCATTCGCTTGCGGTGTATTTCAACAATCATGTAATGAAACGCTGTCGCGCTGATCTTGCAGAAATGCAGAAGCTGATCTCAAAACTTCCGGCTGATGTACGTAAAAAAGCAGAAGCGGTTGTCCCCGGACTCAAGAAAAAGATCAATACCGTCAAACCTTACAGAAATGCGTATGATTTCAAAGCCTATATCCCGTTGAACGATGTTCATGCGGAGATCTTTGCATTGAATGCACATGCATTGAACAATGCCGGATACAACAAGCCCTTTTTCTGGAACAAAAACCGTTGGGATTATGTTGCCATCACAGAGATCCCGAAAAAGGCAAAACTCTCTCCCCTTTCCATCGAAATGATGCGCAAAGAAGTCCGCGCGGATGTGATCAATATCTGCAATCCCACCGGCAAACCTCTTGAATATACCGTTACAGTCAGCGGCTTGCCGAAAAATGCCAATGTCGTCCTGAAAGAAGTCCTGTATACAGATACCAGAGAAGGAAAGACCGCAGCCTCTGCATTGAGAGCAGCACCGGTCAATCAGTCTTTGAAAACGATCGTTCCTGCCGGATGCAACCGTCAGATCTGGGTCTCCATTGAAAAACCGGTTTCCAAAGCGGGAAATTATAAAGCGGCGATCACGGCATCTACCCCCAACATGCCTGATCTCAAAGCGGTTATCAACCTGAAGATCCATGACCTTGACTTTCCTGCCCGTCCGTCACTCCACGTCGGCGGCTGGGATTACAGTCACAAATGGAAAGGGAAACAGCTGGCAGCCAATCTTGCCATAATGAAAGAACTTCATGTTGATTCCCCCTGGGCCGATTACCGTATTGCACCGGGCGGAGCCAAATTTGATAAAGATGGAAATCTGCTCAATGGTTCTTCGCTCAAGTTTGCAGCCTGGGATAAATGGCAGAAACAGTGGCCGGATGCACGGAATTACTGTCTTTTCTATGGCGGCTGGGGCGGTATCAGCAGATTCAAATCTCATACACCTCAATTCCAGACTGCCATCAGAGATCTGATCAAAGCCTGGGGTGCACGGATCAAAAAGAACGGCTCCGATCCCCGCAATCTGGTCCTGCTTATATTTGATGAACCCCGTGCGCCGGAACATTACAAACGCACGATCGAGTGGGCCAAAGCGGTAAACAGTGCCAATCTCGGGATCCGCATCTATACGAATCCGATTCCGAAAAACAGTCGTGAGATCCCCCCCGAAATGATAAAATACATCGATATTTTCTGCCCGAACAGTGTCGGCCTTTCTGTGGGGAAAGTCGATCTCTCCCATATTCGCAAACATCAGAAAAAAGACAGCATCTTCTGGCTTTATTCCTGCGATGGACCGGCAAAATTCCTTGACCCGGCAATGTATCACCGTTCCCAGGCATGGCGTGTATTCTCTCTCGGTGGAAATGCTTCCTTCTTCTGGCAGTTCGGCTGTACCGGCGGCAGCAAACATAATCTTTGGCCCTATACCCAAAGCGGACGCGATTATTCCCCCTACTTCTGGGATGGAGAAAAAACCATGCACGGTAAACACAGTGAAGCGATCCGTGAAAGTGTGCAGGATTATGAATATCTGGTCATGCTCAAAAAGAAGATCGCATCTTCGGATAAAGCATCTGCCGCACGTCTGCAGAAGATCAGCGATGATGCTGTCAAACAGGTCGTTGCTGCGATCACCAAAGGCAGTTTCCGCTGGGAGAATGAAAAAGACCGCAGCGTTATCGATAAAGCCGCACAGCGCGTACTGCGTGCATTGAAATAACACTCACGATTTCCGGGTGTATTGAAAAATACAAAATATAAGCCGGGATTGCTTTTACTGAAATCAATAAAAGCGATCCCGGCAATTTTTTGTTCTTTCACACCGGTTCAGACGATCCTGCCTGTAATGCGCCGGGAAATGGAAAACGAATCATCACCATTCCGGCGTGCCTGAAGAATATTCATGGCATTTGTCCCCATCTGCGTCGGGGAAAGCTGGATCCCTTTGCAGCATGGCTGCAATGCCGTGAAAAATACGAATGACTGAAAATTACTGCCCACGCTCGTTTCCACCGAAAAATAGTCGCCGTCACTGATAAATATGACCGCTGTTTTTCTATTATCGTTCTGCTCCAGCAGGTAACTCGTTATAATGTCTTTCTGTGCGCTCTTGTAGTTGGAAAAGACCGTATGCGGACATTTCAAACTCTGTTTCATTCCGGCAATGCGATAGATATTGGTCGCCATTTTCTGCGCGGTTGACGATTGACAGATAATGCATTTTTCAAAGCCGAGACTGGCAATATATTCCCCCATCATCTGTCCTGCACCGAAATCATCATAACCGGAGAAATCGATTCCCCGGATATCGATCCCGGGTTTATGATTGATGAAGATCAAGGGATAATTTTCCGGTTTTGCCGCCGCCAGATTTTCCAATTGCCGCATATCCATAAGAGGCCAGACAATACAGCCCGCTGAATCCGGATCGGAAAAAAGATTTGTGATCTGCTTGAATTGAGTCGTCCGGCTGTTGTTCGCAGAAAGAAGTTCCAAGGTCAACCCCAACTTACCGGTTTCTTTGTAGATACTCAAAAAAATATCACTTTGAAAAGATCGTTCCTGGACAATATCATATATTACGCTGACACGTCTTCCTGAAACCGGCAGTTTTTGCTTCGGGAGAACAGGTGAAACAAAAGTCCCGCGTCCGCGTGTACGGATCAGATATCCTTCTGCCGCCAAACGGTTCAATGCTTTTTTCAACGTCAGATGATTCATGCCGAGTTCGTGGGAAAATTGCATGTCGGCAGGCAGACGGTCACCCGGCTTCCATTTTTCGCCATAAATATCATTCAGGATCTGCTTGTAGACCTGCATGTATATTGGTATACTTTTATCAGACACCATAGCTGCTGTTTTTTCGTTTTTTTTCATGATTGATCCAGTATTTTTATCTGCAACATTGATATACATATAATATATACCAATGTTGAGAAAAAAGCAACTGCGGTTTAAAATAATTATATAATTTTCTAAAAAAAATACGGTTTTCTTCTTGACATTCCATTTCATTGCGGATATATTATACTCGCATATATCAAATATATTAATGTCGGATATTTTCTGCAACCTGGTTCTATTGCAGAAATGGGATAAAAAAGA
Organism: Lentisphaeria bacterium; assembly: GCA_017503545.1. Taxonomy (GTDB): domain Bacteria; phylum Verrucomicrobiota; class Lentisphaeria; order Victivallales; family UBA1829; genus RGIG8244. Next base: position 4,650 of record JAFVSW010000303.1, read on the forward strand.
TAACATTAACAGATTTTCACCTGGGATTTTGTTCACAACCGGAGAACAAAAAACAGCAGTTGCTGTGAAGGTGAAATCCCGGAAAAGAAAGGATTGCAAATGAAATCTGCATCAAACAAACTCGTGCCAGAGAAACAAAGTTTTACGCTGATCGAACTTCTGGTAGTGATCGCCATTATTGCCATTCTTGCGGCGATGCTTCTGCCGGCGTTGGGCAAGGTCAAAGAACAGGTCAAGGGGACGAGCTGTGCAAACAACATGAAGCAGCTTACATCCTTCGCATTGCGTTACAATGTGGATAATGACGGGTGCTACATTTACGGCAAAGACGGGACTGGTTATTATTACTGGTTTGAAAATCTGGTGCGCAGAACACTCATTCCTGATTTTGCCGTAGAAATAGGGGTGGGACTTATAAAAAAATATCCTACGACGAATGCGTATGTCAGTGACATTCTGATGTGTCCGGGAAATGACAAACCCTTTCTGACTTATTTCAGAGTTCCGACTTACAATGATTATGCGATGAACGGTCTGATCGGTCATCAGGCATTTCCGGATGGCAACAAGATATTGCTGAAAGATACACAGCTGAAAAATGCTTCCATCGGTATGTTCTTTACGGAAGACTGGAAACAATACCGTTTGAAAGGTCAGGAATCAAAATCCGCATGGGGTCAGAAAGGTCTGGTCAGCGGATTATTCGGTTATGCCAATGGTGCGTATAAACCGGCCACACATGGGCGTTATCCCAACGTAGGCATATACGGTGCACACGGTAAAAATTGTTCCACTGCTTATCTGGATGGTCATGTGGAACTTGCAAATACGATTTATGTTGTCAATGACAACGGTTATCATTATCCGACTTCCACCTGGGATCCAAAGGGATATCCGGTCATGCGCATGGGTAATCATTAATATTCAGGTAGAGAAATAATGCACGACAAGATCTTTGAAATGTATCACCAGCGGGTGAAGATCCTGCTGGATAATGAACTGCCAAAAATCTATCAGCAATATATCCCCCTGACTGCGGAATACGGACTCTCTGATGAACCGGTAAAATATGCCGATCGGGACAGTCTCAAATTCCAGCCGGCGGCGGAAGGGATGACCTGGGGACATGAGTGGCAGAGTGCCTGGATCCATGTCACAGCGGAAGTCCCGGAATCTTTTGCAGGGAAAGAGTTGTGTTTGCAGATCAACACGGGGAGCGAAGCCCTGCTTTTTGAAAACGGGATACCCCGTTACAGCTTTACGAATCATTCCGCGTTTAACGAGTCCTATTACAAAGATCGTTACATCCTTGACGGAACATTTTCCGCCGGAGCCCGGATCGATTACTGGATCGAAGCAGCGGCAACCGGGATGTTCGGGGAACGTCTTCCGGGTGCTATGGCAGTCAATCCGCCCGCTCCCCTGGGGACATACTCTGCCGCATTCAAATATTTGCGTTTGTGTGTATTTGACCGGGAATTGTGGAATTTTATGTTGGATATGAAAACAGCAGAAAGTCTTTTGACCGGTTATGACAAAGGACATTACCGTCAGAAACAGCTTCTTTTCATCCTGAACAAAGCTCTTGACATTTACGCCTACAAGCCGGAAAATGCGTCAGCAGCACGCAATTTTCTGAAAGAAAAAGTATTTTCCTGCCGCGCCGCTGACAGTGCATTGACCGCCTATTCTGTTGGTCATTCCCACCTCGATATTGCATGGCTCTGGCCGGTACGGGAATCGATCCGGAAAGCGGCACGGACCTTTGCCAGTCAGCTGTACCTGATGGAAAAATATCCCGATTATGTTTACGGATCCTCTCAGCCTCAATTGTATCAGATGGTCAAAGAACATTATCCGGAACTTTACGAACAGGTGAAGGAACGGGTAAAGGAAGGCCGTTGGGAACTGCAAGGGGGCATGTGGGTGGAAGCGGACAGCAATGTGATTTCCGGTGAGTCCATTGTCCGTCAATTTCTGCACGGGAAGAATTTTTTCATGGATGAATTCGGCGTTGAAGTGAAAAATCATTGGCTTCCGGATGTATTCGGTTATTCTGCGGCACTGCCCCAATTCATTAAAAAGAGCGGCTGTGATTATTTTATGACCCAGAAGATCTCCTGGAGCAAGATCAATCATTTTCCGCATCATACATTCCGTTGGAAAGGGATCGACGGAACGGAAGTCCTTACTCACTTTTTGCCGGAAGATACTTACAATGCGGATGCCGTACCGGAACAGCGGATCAAGGCGCAGAACCATTATTTTGAATCCGGTTATATGCCTGCATTCCTGAGCCTTTTCGGCATTGGCGACGGCGGATGCGGTCCGAAAGAAGAACATATCGAAAGCTGTTTGAGGATGGCAGATCTGGAAGGGTGTCCAAAGTCACGTTTTGCGCCGGCGAAAGACTTTTTTGAACTTCTCGGGGAATACAGCGATCAATTACCCGTTTGGAATGGAGAACTTTATCTGGAACTTCATCGCGGGACATTGACGACTCAGGCGGCGACCAAGCGAAACAACCGGAAATGTGAACAGGCATTGATCGCATTGGAATTTCTTGCATCCTGTCTGCCGGCTGAAAAATATCCGGCAGAACAATTGGATCGCGCCTGGAAAAATGTTCTGCTGAATCAGTTCCATGATATTATTCCCGGTTCCAGTATTCATCAGGTGTATGATACAACAAAAGAAGAATATGCCGCCATCCTGGATATGGTCGAAAAAGAGATCTGCCGTGCAGGGAAAGAATTGTTCTCTGAAAAAGAAGACTGTGCGGTTCTTGTGAACTCTCTGCCGTATTCCTGGAAAGGAACGGTGGAACTTCCTGCTCATTGGGCAGGAGCCTCGGTCACGGATCATAACGGGAATCTCCTTCCGGTTCAGGTGGAAGGGGAAAAATGTTATGCGTATGCGGTTCTGCCGCCATCCTCATTCACGACTGTGGTCAAAGGTCCGGCGGTGGATTCACCGGTTGAGATCACCCGGAAAAACGTTCTGGAAAACGAATTGATCCGGTACGAATTCAATGAGAAAGGTCAGCTGATCCGGGCGTTTGATAAAACCGTACAGAAAGAAGTCCTTACGAAAGAAGCGAATGTGCTTTCGGTTTATTATGACCGTCCGATGGGCTATGCGGATGCCTGGGATATAGAGATCTATTATCCGAGAGACTTCAAAGAACATCCGGAATGTATCTCCATTTCCGATCGGGTCAGCGGCGCGGTACGCTCGTATATTGATTTCACGTTCAAAGGCGAAAAATGCGTCATAAAACAGCGGGCGGTCTTATCTCCCGGAAGCCGGCGTCTGGACTTTGAAACAGATGTGGACTGGCAGGAACACCGGGCGATGCTGCGTACCGCGTTCCCCGTCAATGTTTCTGCAGAAAATGCAGTCTTTGACATCCAATACTCATTCATCAAACGTCCGACCTGCGATAATACAAGTTGGGATGAGGCAAAATTTGAAGTCTGCGGCCAGCGTTATGCCGATCTTTCGTCTGATGACTATGGTGCGGCATTGCTCAATGACTGCAAATACGGATACCGGGTAAAAGGTTCCACTCTGGATTTAAACCTGCTGCGTTCTCCTTCTTATCCGGATTACAGTGCGGACCGTGGAACACATACGTTCACTTACAGTTTTCTTCCTCATAAAGGCGATCACATTTCCGGCGGCGTTCTGCCGGAAGCAGCGGCATTGAACCGCAAACCGCTGCGGATCGACGGAGCATTTTCTGCCGCCGTCGAACCGCCTTGCACACTGACCTCTGATTCCGTCACGATGGAAGTAGTCAAGAAAGCGGAAAAAGATGATACCCTGATCGTCCGTCTGGTGGAAAATCATGGGAAACATGCATCGGCGGAACTCAAATTGCGTGATGCTGCAATGTCCGTTACGCCGACGGATCTGATCGAATGGGGATCCGGAGAAGAGATCTCATCTGAAAACGGAACGGTATTTCTTGATTTTGCTCCGTTTGAAATAAAAACATTACGGTTGAAATCACCGGAAAAATGATGTAAGTTTGGAGCAAACAATGCTTGAAAAAATCTATCTTATTCATCATACACATTATGATATCGGTTTTACAGATCTGGCGGACGAAGTGGAACGTCAGCAGCTGAATTATCTGGATCAGGCTGTCGCTTTGGCTGAGGCCGATCCTGAATTCCACTGGACGATCGAAAGTGCTTCTCTTTTGCGGAATTATCTGGATTTCCGCCCGCAGCAGCAAATCGATAAAATGATCCGTTTCCTGAAAAATGGGCAGATCGAGGTCGCCGCGTATGATATGCAGATGCTGACCGAAACAGCATCCTTTCCCGAATTGATGGAAAATGTTTCCCGGGCTGCTGCACTGGGTAGAAAATATGGTTTCCCGGTCGAATGTGCCATTCTGGATGATATCGGCGGTTTGACGGGAGAAATGCCGCTCCTCATGAACAAAGTCGGCATCCGCTATCTGATCGCAGGCTGTGGTGCGTATCAAACGGAATTACCCTGGGCTGATCTTCCTCATCTTTTTTATCTGAAATCCAATTACGGCGGAAAAATCCTGGTTTGGAACCTGGGGATCGACCGGACGGAGACGTCTTCTCAATCCCGTTATCCCTCTCCGGTTTACGGGATCGGCAGTATTTTCCTCGGGTACCGGGCATACCCTGAATATTTGAACGAATATGATCTGGGGATCAAAATGCCTATGGCGGATGATACCGAATCTCATAAACTCACCGCTGCTGAAGTTTACAATATTTTTACACAACGTTTGGATAGAGAACAGTATCCTTACCGCGAGATCCTGATGCAATACGGCGGAGACAACCGGAATCCCGCTCCCCGTTTGGCGGATCTGGTCCGGAAACTCAATGCCAGCGGCAATTATCCGGAGATCAAACTGACGACCCCGTCCGGATATTTCCGGATGATGGAAGAAAAATATGGTCCGACGATCCCCGAGATCTCAGGGATCCTGACAGACCCGTGGAATATCCGCATCAATGCAGTCCCGACGGTGTTGAAAAAATATCGTCATGCACAGGATCTTTATCAAAAATCCCTGCTGCACGGGATGTCCGACGAGCATGTATTGGAAAATATGATGCTTATTGCGGACCATACGCTCGGGTTGAATACCTGGGGATGGCAGAAGAATTATGAAGCAAACGGAAAATCACTGACCGCGTCCTGCTTTGACCGGTTCCGGGAAAGCTGGCAGAGGAAAGCCGATTATGCTTCCAGTGCATATCGGGATGCGGTCAAACTGCTGCGGAAACGTGCTGTAAAAGCCAATTACTCCAATCAGCAGGCCGTCATCATACGCAACCATTCACCGCATCTTGTCTCCGGTAATGTAGAACTTTATCTTGGTTCTTATGCCGCAAAACTGCTTTCGCTTACGGATGAAAAAGGGGAGCAGATCCCGCGTCAGTTGATCGGTCAGAACCGTTGGATGCTCTATGTTAAAAATGTCCCGGCACTGGGAAGTCTGAAATTACAGCCGGAATTTTCTGATTCTTATGATGATATTCCCACGCCGATGTCCGACAATGTACTGGAACAGCTTACCACGGACTTTTTCAAGATCGGATTTTCTCCCGAAGGAACGCTGCGATCTGTTTGTACAGCAGATGGGACGTCCATACTCAAAGGTGTCGGGGATGAACTTCTTTGTGAGGAATTATATGATTCCGGTAAAAGCAGTGAGAATTGCGGCTTGAAACCCAGTACAGACCGTCACCTGATAACACTCGGCAACAGCTCGGCAAAAGTGATTGCGGACGGTGAACTTTTCACGGATCTGCTGCTTTTCGGAACATTGGCGGACGGGAAAGCAGAACGGCGTCTGCGGGTGTGGAAAAAACTCAATCGTCTTGATCTTTCCATCCGTTTGGATCTGCAGGAACACGTTGAAAAACGCTGTTATTATGTTTCATTTCCTTTTGATGGGAAAGGCGGCAGGATCCGCTTTGATCAGAATGTCGGCGTGGCGGAATTGAAGGATCTTCTGCCCGGTTCGATGCTGGATCTCTTTTTCTGTTCGCGTTATACCGCATTGGAAACAGAAGGATTTACAGCGATCCTTTGCTGCCCGGATGCGCCGATCGTCGAATTTGACGGGATGCATACCGCAAAATGGCGTAAAGCTCTGCCGCTGATCCCGGAGAACAATCATGTTTACGGTCTGTTGTACAACAATATTTGCAACACAGATGCTCCCGCCTGGCAGAATATCCTTGATACGTTCCAATACTCGCTGTTTATTGAAAATGGCAAATTTGAATATTCTTCGGCTCATAATGCCTGGCACAGCATTTCCGCATTGGAAGCAGAACTCAGCCATGAAATGCCGGATCCGGGGATCACACCGGTACCGCTGCAATACAGAGTCCACTGCGATGCTTCCGGAAAATGTTATCTGGAAGACCCGGAAAAAGGCACGTTGACCGATATGGATCTCCGTAATTTTTCAGTCTGAACACATCGAATTGGGATTTTGAGATATGAAACGGAATGATGCAGATTTTACAAGCCGTGATGTAGATAAACAATTCCGTCCGATTCCTTTCTGGAGCTGGAATGACGAATTGAAAAAAGAGGAACTGCTTCGGCAGATCCACGAAATGGATCAAGCGGGAATGGGCGGATTCATCATGCATGCCCGCGGCGGCTTGAAAACCGGATATCTCAGCGAACAATGGCTGGATTGTATCTCTTTCTGTACCCGGGAAGCATTGAAATTGGGAATGTATCCTTATCTTTATGACGAAAACGGGTGGCCGAGCGGTTTCGGTGACGGCAAAGTCAATGGACTGGGGGAAAAATATCAGCAGAAATGTCTTGCGATCACCGAACGAACCGATCGGACCGCGTCCCTGCCGGACAATATCATAGCCGCGTTTGATAAAGATTTCAAATTGTCAACTCCCGAACAGGCCGCGTATATCGTCCACTACCGTTTGAATCCTTATTATGTGGATACGATGGATCCGGAAGTCACGAACAGATTTATTGAATTCGTGTATGAATATTATTACCGGACATTGCCGGATGACGTCAGGAACGGGATCACCGGGATTTTTACCGATGAACCGCAGATATCCCGTTCAACGGCACCCTGGTCATGGACACTCGAAGCCGAATATCGCAAAGAATATGGCGAAGAACTCCTTCCGATCCTGATCGAATTGTTTTATGAGACCGGAAACTTCAAACGCACCAGAATACGGTATTACCGACTCTGTGCACAACTTTTCCGGCATAATTTTATTGAACGGCTCGGTAAATGGTGCGCAGAGCATAACTGGGAACTCACCGGACACCATTCCTGCGAAGAGACTTTCGCCGGACAGCTTTACAGCAATGGCGCGATCATGCCCCAATATTGCGGTTATTCCATTCCCGGCAAGGATCATCTCGGCCGGACAGAGACCTATCTGCCGGTTGATATTCAGTTGGTCTCTGCCGCAGCTCAGCTCGGCAAAAAACAGATCCTTACGGAAACATTCGGCTGCAGCGGATGGAATTTCAATATGCGCGGAATGGAATGGCTCTATCAACAGCAGCTTGTCCATGGAATCAATTTCCTCTGCCAGCATCTGGAAGGTTATTCCCTGCGCGGATTGCGTAAACGGGATTATCCGATGTCCGTGTTCTACCAGCATCCCATGTGGAAAAATATCCGGCCGCTCAATGATGCGTTTTCCCGGGTCGGCGGAATGCTTGCATCCGGCAGGATCGAATCGGATATCGTGATCTATCACGGTCAATCCAGTGCTTATATTGCTGCAGACGGGATCCATTATTTCACGCAGACGGCAAGAGAATGTTGGTGTTCCATGCAAGTCCTGTCAGAAAAACTTTATGCGGCGGGAGCCCCCTGTCATTATGCAGATGAAATACTGACTTCTGAAATGGGCAGGATCAAAGACGGTTTGTTCCACATAGGGGAAATGAGTTACCGCGAATTTCTTTTGCCGAAAGTCATTAATATCTCGGCAAAGATCCTGGATATGCTTAAAGACTTTCATCATCAGGGCGGCAAGATCAGGGTGTCCAAATATAATGACTTTGAAACGATCACAGTGGATGGAGAAGCGATCTCAAAATCGGATATGCAATTTCTCAATTCGCTGGAAACGTTCGATGAGTATCAGGATGATCTGAAACATATTACGGAAAATGTCCGGTTCCTTGACTGCAAGGTCCTTGAAGGGCATCCCGGCCAAGTACGCGGCACATGGCGCCATTTCCCGGGAAAAAATGAACAATGGTATTTTATTGCCGATTTTGCATCCATTCCGGAAAACGAAATCGAATGTGACTGGAAAGCCACACCGCTTCATCTGGATAATCCCGGCAATGAATCCCCGGTTAAATGCGAGATCACCTTGCCCTATCCGGCAGATGAACTCTGGTGTATCGACCAGGTCAGCGGAAAGCCTCTTTTCCGGATCCGGCATCTCAATATCTCCGGCAAAGCAAAATTCTTTTATGAATTTGCAGCACGCAGTTCCATTCTGGTCAAAGCGGTAAATCATGCTGCGGTTCAGGGAGTAAACCTTACGGATAACTGGAAGATCACGGATGGCTGCAATGTATTGCTGCTGGATCATGCGGATTATCGGCGCAGTGATGACGGACTCCTTGTCAAAGATTGTTACACATTATCAATTTTTGAACGGTCTCTGGCACGTCCCAATGACAGGCTCGAACTCTTTTTCCATTTCAACTGCAGCGCAGATTTTGATTTTGAAGCGGCAAAATTGGCGATGGCGATCGAATACGATCCAACAGCAGAATATTATCTCAATGGCCACCGTTTGAAAGAGGATTTCACCGGTTATTTCATTGATCGCGGGATCCGGGTGCTGGCACTTCCGATCGAGTTCCTCAAAGAGGGAGAAAATGAATTCAAAATCGTTATGCAGTTCCTGCAATCAGACAGGACCAGAGCAAGCATGGAACGGGCAAAACATTTTGAAAGCGAAGCCAATAAACTGTATTTCGACAGTGAGATCGAGGCAATATATCTTCTCGGCAATTTCAGTTGTCATCCGGAAAAGATCACGCGTGATAAAGATAGAAATGCGTTTGTTTCCAAAAAGATCCGGATCAAAAATATGCCGGAAACGGTTTCTCTCGGCAGTTTGATCGAGGCCGGCTTTATTTTCTTTTCCGGACACCTTAAACTGTCCGGGAATTTTGAATTAACAGAAGAAGAGGCCGGCGTTCTGCGGGTACTGAAGTTTACTCCATTCAAAGCAAATTCTGTAACCGTCACATTGAATGGGAAAGAACTGCCAACGGTTTATACTGCACCTTATCAGCTGGATGTTTCCGGATTGCTGAAACCGGGGGATAATACGATTCAATTGGAGCTGGCAACATCTTGCCGGAACACATTCGGACCAATGCATACCGCAGAGATCGAACCGCTATCGATCTCCCCCGTCTCTTTCCTGATGGAAAAGGATCATCGTGGAAATTTGCCGCCGGAATGTACAGAGGAATATGGAGTGCTCGAAAACGGTTTTAAGATTTGTTTGCAGTAATGGAACAGATCTCTTTCATTCTGCTTTCCCATTCCGACTTGACTTTTTTGAAAACGAAAGTATACTTTTTGAAAAAAAAACACTTGTGAGGTAATATATGCAGGGATATTGGGTTGAGTTATTCAAACCGCGGGCAGCGTGTGACGTGGTAAAGTTTTTGCCGGAGAATGTGAAATTTGTAAAAAACTGTCCCGACAATGAATTGTCCGCCATACTTGACGCCGCCCGCAAAGGTGAAGCACGTGTCCTGCTGGAATGTCCGCAGAAATACGCCGGCTTGGAATTCGGCGGAGAATGTTATGCCGACAGTTTCAAGGCACGCACCGTCGTAGCAGACCAATGGTTCGGAAATGAATTGCCGGTTTGCAGGATCCTTTCACAGCACAATTACATCTTGCGCGAAGTCAAAACACCCGTCCGGGCACATCTGGTCACGGCCCGGGTCGCAGGGTATCGCACTGCCTGTTTCGGTCTGGATGATGCCGAACAGATGCCGCTGCTGTTTGAAGCACCGGACTGTCCGAATGTTATGATCTCCGTTACACCGCTGGCAAGTTTTATCCAAAGTCGTTTTGCTCCGGCAGCAGACTGGAAGTGTGTGATCGGCAAACTTCTCGGATTCCTTTCCGGCACGGATATGGTCAGGATCGATTATGAAATGTCAGTGCATCCGACTTACGGGGCAAATGATGAATTACCCGAGGATGCGGAAGAACGTTCCTTCAAACGCAATGCCGAATGGTTTTACCGCGAGATGGTCTTCAACCGTCATGGTCAGATCGGGGTGTTTGAAGGTTTAAGTTCTGTCATTGATGTGACCGGCAGACAGTGTATCAATCCGGAATTACGCTGTGACTGTCTGGGTGAATGTGCCGCAGTCGGTGCTTTGGATTATGTGATCTCCGGCGAATATGCCGGAAAAGATATGGCAGAAGGATTGATCAAAACATTGCTGGATTCGGATAAGGTACGTGACGCCTGCCCTGCCAGCCAGACTTTCGGATCGCTCTTCTTCAGCGATCACAGCTGTTCGATCTACGGAGATGACAACTCCCGTGCCGCATTGGGAGCAGTTCTTTCGGAAGAACTTCTTGATGATCCGAAACATGCAAAAAAATTGCTGCAGGTCGGATATTCACTGCTGCGCACCACCGGTCCCAATGGCTTGCGTGTCCCCAGTCTGCAGCAGCCGGAACATTTCACAGGCAACCGGACCTGGCAGAATTATCATAACAGTACTTATCCGGAATGCCGTCCCCACTATCAGGCATGGCATTGGGCGTTGAACTGCCAGTTGTATGCGCTTTCCGGTGACCGCAGATTTTTGGATTCAGCGATCGCCGCTATGGAAACAGCTAACAAATGTTTTCCGGATTTCTATTGGCAGAACGGAGCGACCGGCGACTGGTGCCGCATCCTGCTGCCCTATGCGATGCTCGTGGAAGTGGATGATACGCCGGAACACCGTCAATGGCTGGAAAAAGTGGCAGACTTCTTTATCAGCAAGATGAATGAATATTACACATTGCCCGAAGTCATGGGTAAGATCGAACTCGGTCATTATCCGTCACCCAGCTGTAACGCCGATCACGGTCACGGCGAAGCGGCACTGGTACAATTCAACGGTGATCCCGCCTGCGATTTGCTGTACAGCATCAACTATGGTTTCCCCGGACTCCATGAAGCATATATGGCAACGGGTAATCCAAAATACAAAGAGGCAGTGGATAAAATGGCTTCGTTCTTCTGCCGTATTCAGGCCGCCTCCACAGATCAGCCGTATATCGACGGTGCATGGCTGCGCGGTTTCGACTACGAACTGTGGGAATTTTTCGGCAGTGCCGCTGACAGCGGCTGGGGTCCGTGGTGTGTGGAAACCGGATGGACCAATGCCTGGATCGCAGCAACTCTGGGACTGCGCAAACTCAATCGTCCGCTGCTTTGCCGTAAACATTCTGATGTATATACGCAATTAGCGCCGGAAGTGAGTAAATTCATGTTTACTCCCACAATGCCTTCAACGACAAGCCGCGGCACGCATACGATCGTCAATACGTCATTCAACGGCGGTTTTGATGTGGAATTCTGACGGCTGAGCTCACCATTGAATTAAAAAGCTGTCCGGCAGCAAAACAAAAGTACACCCCGAAAGTCAGATATGACCTTTGAGGTGTACTTTTTTATGAATGCCGCATTCCGTAAGGAAAAATACGGCAGGATCTTGTGACGTAATACCTTATTCCAGAGTCAGGAACAGGTGTTTTACGTTCACTTTCTTTATGCCGCCGTAAAGTTCAGAATACTGTACCAGCAGTTTTTCCTTTTCTCCGGGCTCACACAAGAGAAGGTTGTTGGAATAATAACAGGATGCTTTGAATTCTTCCAGCAGGATCCCTTCATCCCAGGTGAAACCGTCTTTGGATGTATAGAAAACAAATCCTCTGCCGAACGGAGCCTCCGGATGACATCCTCTGCCGTGCATGACAA
>JAFVSW010000304.1 GCA_017503545.1 Lentisphaeria bacterium
AAACTGGTGAATGAAACATCCTTCCTGAAACAGTTGATTTCTTCCTGTCCCTGGGTGGAAAAAGATCCCAATGAGATCCATTTGACCGAATTTGAAAAGAAAATTCAGGCGGATGAAGCGTTTACTCTGATTCCGCCGCAGATCCTCCCCGTGACCGATCCGGCATTTTACCCGGAAAACGGAAACTTTGTACAAAGCGGCGGATTCGACCGGACAAGGAATGGGCGTCTGTGGTTGACCTGGACCGGCGGCGGTGACAACGAACACGCATTTCTGTTGTGTGCATACAGTGACGATGAAGGCAAGTCCTGGACACATCCGTTGTATATGATTCCCAACACGGTTTCCCCCAACGGATTCCTGAAAAGTCATTGCTGTGCCGTTTTCTGGACCGACCCGATCGGCAGACTGTGGTGGATCTTTGATTGCCGTATGGGATCCTTTGACGGCCGCAGCGGGACCTGGTGTGCCATCTGCGAAAATCCGGAATCGGATAACCCGGTATTCGGGACCCCGTTCCGTATCTGGCACGGCGTGAGTTTGAATCGTCCGGTTGTACTTTCCGACGGGACCTGGGCAATGTTTCTTTCTCTCTGGCCGCGTCACCGTATCTACGGTTTTGAGGGACAGACCTGGGAATATGACCGGTATACCGGTGATTATACAAAAGAACTGGATCCGGAACGGAAATGTTGGATGTTCACTTCAGTTGATCAGGGTAAGAGCTGGCAGCGGCGCGGCGGTGTTTGTGCGCCGCAACGGGAATTTGACGAACCCTCTTTTCTGGAAACGGGAGATGGTACTTACATCATGTATACCCGGACATATTACGGATTTGCCAGATCGGAATCCACGGATGGCGGTTATACTTGGACGAAACCGAAACCGGCAGAATTTCTCCATCCGGCAGCCCGGTTGTTTGCCTGTAAATTGCAGAGCGGCAAATTCCTGATGGTCCGCCATGACCGTGCGCCGGGGATGCCGGGAACACGGAATAATTTGACGGCTTATCTTTCGGATGACGGCAAAAACTGGTATGGCGGATTGCGGATCGAAAACCGGAGCGGTGTCAGTTATCCGGATGGATTCCAGCATCCGGACGGCAGGATTTTTGTTCAGTATGACCGGAAACGGATCGATGGTTCGCTGTGTATGTCGGTATTTACAGAAGAAGATGTTGCGGCAGGTAAAATCGTTTCGGACCGTGCCAATCTGGCTTTTACCATGATCAAGACGTCAAAATACGATGAGGTGCATGGGAATACCTGATAGTTTATGCAGCATTTTCCGGCAGATCGGAGGGGGCTGCCGGAAGATGCGGTTGATTTATGTTTATTATCGGACAAGTTCTGCGGCGGGGAGATCCGGGGATTGTTCTTTCCCTGCGGGACTTGTCCGATAAGAAACGTGAAGAAATAAAAGAAATGGTAATTTCAATTCCACAAACATAAAGGAGTAGGAAAAGATGAAACGGATGAAAAGTTTTACGTTGATCGAATTGCTGGTTGTCATTGCAATCATTGCCATTCTGGCGGCAATGCTTTTACCGGCACTTGGTAAAACCAAAGATGTTGCGACACGTACAAAATGTCTCAGCAATCTGAAACAGATCGGTACTTATTTTAACATGTATCTTTCTAATTACAATGACATGTTTCCGCCGCGTACCTGGACGGTGATCACGAATGACGGCAGAGAAGCGGAAGGGTTTGACGGCATGTGGCATTGGAATGTTTATCAGGGAAAAGAAAAGCTGTTGGATGAAAAGGGCAATGTCCGTAAAAATACGGTCTATTATTGTCCTGCCCATGTTGGTTGGAATGGGCATCAGGCGTATATTTCTTACGGCTATAACGGGCAGACCTTCGGCGGTGCGGATTATGGTTATTCCGGTACACTGGTCAGTAATGGTCATCCTGCTTCCGGTACGGCAATCAGACTCAGTATGCTGAAACGTCCCGGTCATACTCTGTTGGTGGCAGATACCCGCAGTGCCGACGGAGATCAATATTCACCGTCCATACTGGGCCACTACTATTTGCATACGGGGACGATCTCATTCCGTCACAACCGGGCCGTAAACATGCTGTATGCCGATGGTCATGCTGCGCCAAAAAAAGCAGCGGTTTACCTGATAGCAGAAAACGACTGGCTTTATTTGCCCTGGGATGGTTCGCTCAAGGGTAAATATAAGAATGAAAAATGATCCATATCATTGATTTTTAAGCAGAAATAAATATAAAACAAAAAAATAACAAGGAAGGTAGTATGTCTTTTTTTGTCCTGATTATGAAAAAATGGCTCATGATGTTCGCCGTTTTTACCGTATTTTGCACTCTTTCTGCGGCTCCGGTACAGAAAACGGTATTGAGTGCAAATGTTCCCCGGATCAAAGCGGAACGTATGCCGGATCTGTTGAAATTGCCCTGGGATAAAGGGTGTAAACTGCCGATGAATCTGGATCGTCACGGCAAGCCGGTTAAAACGCAAAGGCAGATGACATTGCTGCATGACGGCATTGCCCTGTATCTGCGGTATGATGAAAAGTGCGATCTGAAGAAATTGGAAGGCAATGCCACCAAATCTTCTGTCTGGGCAAATGATTCTCTGGAAATCTTTTTTGCTGCAAAAAATGCCAAACCGTATACTCATTATTCCACATGTGTCTGGGGGCAGAAAGCGGGGCTGTGTTCCTTCCCGAAAAATGAAGCCCATTTCAACGGCAACTGGAATTTCGGTGAAAAAAGAAAGATCGTGATCGGGAAAAATGAATACACGATCTATATTTCCATTCCGCTGTTGTATTTGCTCCCCGGCGAAGTTGCACCCGGGCAGACAATTTATGCCAACTTTTTCCGTTATACTCCGTCACTTGGCAAGGCAAGCTGCTGGAATCCGATTTATGCGTTCCCGTTTTCCACGATTGAACGTGCCGGCAAGATCACACTTGCAAAATAACTTATCATAAGGAGAAATAAAACTATGAACACAAAAAACATCATTCTGGTGGCGTTGGCTCTTGGTTCCATCGCTTTGGCGGCGGCTGACACGCTCTCTGTCACTCTCCCGAAAAATCAGAGAAAATACACCGGAAAAGAACCTATGACGTTCACTTTGACCCTTGACGCTCCGGCGGATAAGGCGTCCGTCAATTTCTCATTTCGGAATCTGGACATGTTCCTGAACGGGAAAACATCCATTGAACTGAAGCCCTCTGCGGATAAAAAAGTCTTTACCGCAACCATTGACAAACTGGAAAATTGCAGCGCACCGTCCATGACACGCCGTGCTGTACAACCTTCCGCCTATGTCGGCTTTACACCGGTTGTTACCCGCGGTGGAAAAGCCGTGACCGGCAAGAAAATCACGCCAAAATTCTACTTTCATTTGGATCAACAGGTTTCCGATGTTTTTGTCGCCGGCATTGCGACACAGGGCGATGGTAAATTCGGGGAATCCTTCACCAGCGGCAGTCAGATCACATTGGGCGCGCTCCAGAAGTTCAAATTCAATCCGAATAAAGGAACGATCGAATTCTTTGTATTTCTGCCTACCACGCTTTCCAAAAAAGAAAGTATTCTCTTCTTCACACAAGGCGGTAATCCCTGGAGTTATCACATGATCTCCCTGCTGCCCAATTCCCGTAAGATTTCCTATATGGCTTATTCCTACGGCTCAAAAGCAAATGTGATCCGTATGAAAAAAGATCTTTATGCCGATGATTTTGTGCATATCATGGCAACTTGGGATATCGATGCAAATAAAATGGAACTCTTTGTAGACGGCAAATCCATCGGCACGGCTCCGTATACAAAACCCTGCGGCGGCAATAAAGGTGCTGCCACATTCGGCGGTCGTTTCCATTTCGTCAAAAACACGGTGAATATTATTTCCCCCTGTCAGTTGGCTTTGGATGAAGTTCGTATTTCCGGCGTTGTCCGCAAACCGGAAGTCCCCGCTAAGCCTTATACCGTGGATAAAGACACCTACGTTCTGCTCCATTTTGACGGTACCGAATTCTTGAAAGATTCTGTACCCAATCAGTAATAATTCAACAGTTGCACAAGAAAGAGAGATTTAAGGTATGATAAGATTTATCAAAACATCCATGACCATTTTTCTGGCAGTCATGGCGGCAATGACTCTTTGTGCCAAAGAATTGCTGCTTGTGGAAAAAGGTATGCCCAATGCCCGGATCGTGATCCCCTCTGAAAATCCGGGGATCAACACAAACTATGCTGTGCATGAATTGAAGTATCACATCAAACTGATCACTGGTGCCGAATTGCCGGTCGTTACGGCTGCCGAAGCGGCAAAAATCAACGATGGTAAAGTCAATCTTTACGTTGGCGTATTTCCGGAAATCAGCAAAACCGTTTATAAAGGCGAGGAATACGAAGTTCGATTCCTCAAGAACGGTATTCTTTTGTCCGGTGCGGATACCTTTGATGACCGGAAGTTGGATGTGACCCATTTCCAGAAAATGCCAAATCAATTTTCTTCTGTTCTCGGGGTGCTTTGGGCAACTTATGACTTCCTGGAAAAAGGTTGCGGTGTCCGTTGGTATGGTCCGGCAGAAATCGGGATCTGCTATGATAAAATGCCCACATTGAAAGTCAAACCGTTTTCCATCCGGCGTGAACCCAGTATGACATCCTATCGGACATTGTATCTGCCCTGGTGGATCAATGAGACTTGTTATTATTACAAAATCACACCTGCCGATCTGAAGCAATTTCTTCTGCGCTGGCGCAACACTGCCCGGTTCGGCATGACAAATCATAATACATACGACATCTATCTCAAGTATTGGAAGCCGTTGGATAAGAAATTGCTGAAAGGCAAAAAAGATCCCTTTATCGAACACCGTCCGGAATATTTTGCCCAGGGTTATAAAGGTAAAGCACACTTGCATTTACATTCGCTCCGCAAGGAGTTCCCCAATGATAAAGATCTGCCGCCGCAGGTGTGCATGACGCATCCCGGTGTGTTTGATGTTTTTGCGAAGGAAGCGGTCAATTCTTATAACGGCATACACGGCTTCCGCGGTCCGGTCGTACATAGAAGGCAGGGACTTCCGTTCTATTATCCTGTGGAAGAGTGTGACAACGTTGCCGTCTGTCTGTGCAAAACCTGTTCCGCGCTTTACAAGGACAAAGGTGTATTGCAGCAGAATTATTTGCATTATCATTGGACGAATGAGATTGCCAAACGGGTAAAAAAACTGAATCCGAATGTGGGGATATCCACTCTTTCGTATGGAAAGAAACCGTTCTATCCGGAAGGTATGAAACTGGAAAACAATCTTTCTGTCTGTATGGTGCTGCATCCTGCCAACTGGTATCATGACGCATACAAAGCAAGAGAAATGTTGGTTTTTGACGGTTGGACAAAGGAAGCGCAGAAAAGCGGACGTCTTTTGACGCTTTGGACCCATTATCTTTCCCCGTGCTGGGATGCAAAGAATGTCTACCGTTATAATGATTTCTTCCCCACATTTTTCTATCGTCACATTGCCGCATTTTTCAAGGAAGCAATCAAGCGGAAAGTGAATGGCTGGTTTGGGGAAACACCGCTGGAAATGAAATATCCTCTCGCTACGACACAACTGGAAATCTATCTTTCCTGTATGCTGGCGTATAATGCAGAACAGGATGTGGATGTGATGATCGATGAGTTTTTTGACCGCTGGTATGGCAATGCGGCAAAGCCCATGAAGGCATTCTATGAATATATTCAGAAAGTATCATTCGATCCAGCCAATTATCCGGATGAATATCGTGATGTCAAAGCTATGATGGCGAATCCTTTCAAAAATCATACGTTCCAGCCGGATGATATCAACTGGGGCAAACTCGGTTCTGCAAAAAATATGAAGATCCTTGCCGGTTATATCAAAGAAGCACAGAAATTGGCAAAAACTCCGCTGGAAAAAGAACGTTTGAAAATCCTGATCAAAGGTCTTTGGGAACCTATGCTCCGCGGCAGAGCGGAATATGCAAAAAAAGAACAGTTCCGCAACAGACCGCTGCCGACGATCACGGTTCCCCGCGTTGCGCCCTTCAAGGCGGATGTGGCAAATGCCCCATGGGATAAGGCATATAAAGTCCGCAGTTTACGTACAGTTTTCGGCTTCCCCGGCAAGAGTGGCAGAAATGTCTTTTTGATGCACGATGGCAAAACGCTGTATATCAAATACACGGAAAAATGCGATACAAAGAATCTGTTCATCGGAAAATCCACCGATGTTCTTAACGATGATACGTTACAGCTTTTCTTTGCTTCTAAACAGCAGAAACCGTTCGTCAGCCTTGCCATCACGCCGGTCGGCAAATTCAAAGAATACGGTAAATTTGCGACCAATGATGCGGCATACGATGGGAAATGGCAGTTTGACGGTAAATATAAAACCGACATCAAACCAGACAATTTCACCATTTATATCGTAGTCCCGATGAAAAACCTGCTTCCGGATAAAACAGTTACGCCCGGAATGACGGTATATGCCAATATCGTCCGCAACACGCCCAACGGTGGTGCATCTTCCTGGAGTACGTTGTATTCAGAAAATCTGGAAAACTTTTCACGCTGGGGTAAGATCACCTTTGCCAAATAAGCGTTGAATCCAGTTATTCGAGGCAATTTCAAAAGTCCGGCAAAATTTGACTGAAAACTCTTGTTTGGATCTGAAAACGGAGCATTTGTGGCTTGTTCTGCCGCAGCCCTGGGTAAATACCCACGCCTTGTCAAGGCATAGCCATAAGGCGATGCGGAACAAACTACCTAATTTTCATGATAATGGAAGATAAAAAGATACGGAGAAAAACACTTTTTGTAAAAAGCGTTTTTCTCCGCATACTGTATTGTAACAGACCTTATCCGCGGAATAAGCAAAGCAAACCGCTTGGCAAATATGACTTTTTTCAGTCAGAATAAGGTTATATTGATTGAAACGCGAATCAGCGGTTCAATTTCTGCCAGACCGGTTCAAGGTCAATAATTTTTCCTTCTCTTGCCGCCTGATCAAATCCGAGTGCGAATACTGCACTTTCCAAACCTTCGTTACCGCTGCATTTCGGCGGTACACCTTCCGTCATGGTCGCCCACAATTCTTTCATGATGTGACCATCGCCGCCGCCGTGACCGTCCGCATTGTACTCGGAGGTATAAATATTGCAGTCGTTCATATACTTATATTTGATGGTACGGCTGTACAGTTCCAGAATGATCGTGCCTTCGGAGCAGTTAAATCTCATGCGGCGTTCCGGCAGTGTATTGCACATATTGGCGCAGAAAGAAACCTGAACACCGTTACGGAAGATGGCACATCCCATAGTGGTATCCATCAAGTCATTATCGTCGTTGAACGCGGTTTCGATCTGATCATGTCCGCCCCAATGATTGAAGGTTTCTTTGCCGAATTTTTCTTCCATGAACCGGTTTTCCGGTTTGAACACATTTTTTGCACCGAAGAAACAGACTTTGGAAGGCAGAGATTCGCAGAACCAGTTGATCAGGTCAAGGTCATGACAGCATTTTTCCAGAACATGAGGTCCAGCCCATTCGGTTTTACGTCTCCAGTTCCGCATGATATAACCGCCATGTCCGGGGGCGATATTTTCATTGGCTTCGATGCTGAGCAATTTACCGAATTTTCCGGATGTCAGAAATTCTTTGATCTTCTGATACATGGGAGCGTAACGGAGTACGAAACCGGTTGCAAAATGCAGATGCGGCAATTTCTGATGCGCATCAAAGATTTCCTGACAATCTTCAATGGAGGTGGCAAGGGGTTTTTCCGTGAATACGTGTTTGCC
>JAFVSW010000305.1 GCA_017503545.1 Lentisphaeria bacterium
TCGTTGCCCCCAGCGGCAATGCAAAACTGGAAAGCTCACGTTTGATGTGCAAAACATGATCCGCAGTACGCAAAGAAACGGGCAAAGTTGCAGAACTGGAACGGGTCAGAAACGCAGTCAGAATCGGTTCCCGGCATTTCCAAAGAATCACATACGGATTCTGCCTTGTGAAAATAAAAATCAAAAACGGATAGATAAACAAAATCATCAGAAATACACCGACAACCACGCAACCGATAATCCGCATGTACGGTCCGAAAAGGTCTGTACCATAACGGGCAAAATTGACTAATGTCAATGAAAATATACCAATGGGAAAATATTCCAGAATCCAGTCAATGATTTTGAAACAGGCTTTCTGGATGGAACGGAACAGTTCAAGCATTTTTTCCATGGGATGCTCTTTACTGTCACATTCCGTATCCGCAACACATCTTGCAGCAATCCCAAACAGCAATGCAAACACAATAACCGGGAGGAACTGACCACCTGCCAACGCTTCAAACGGGTTGGCAAACAGAGAAGTTATAAAGTCAGACAAAGAACCGGCACCGGAACCGCCAGTACGCATCTTACTCAATTGATTGACATATTCCTGGGGAATATCACCGAGTTTATTCATTGTCGGATTCAGCAATTTTGCCAGGAGACACCCGAATACGGCGGCAAACAGAGATGTAAGAAAATACCAGACGATAACATTGATCCCCAGCTTACCAAACTGTTTTACAGAAAGACTGGACACCCCGTCCACCAGAGAAAAGAAGATGATCGGAATCACGACCATTTTCAACATGGAAACCAATACGGTACCAAACGGAGTAATCACACTGACCGTTTTAGCCGTCCACACCTGATCCCGGAAATAATACATGGCAATACCGCCAAGAATCCCCAGAGCAAAAGCACAGAGAATCCGGGTAAATAATGGAATCCGGAAATACCATTTGAAAATATTCATAATTTACTTCTCCATCTTTTTATTATTTGCTTGCATCTTTTACTTCTGCAATAACCGCATCATATTCGTTCAGAATCGCTTCGTCCTTCTGAGCAAACACACGGTTCAGGATCACGATTGTGATCCAGTTTGCGACAAAGCCGGGCAGAATTTCATACATGTATTTGTTCAAGCCGAGGATGTACCAGACAACCATCACAATCGTACCAAGCACCATACCACCGAATGCAGATTGCCAGGTCGTACGGCGGGAATACAATGCCATAATCACAACCGGTCCGAATGCAGCACCAAATCCGCCCCAGGCAAATTTTACAATGTTGAAGATCGTATCAAACGGGAACAATGCCAACGCACAGGCAATAATCGTGATCAGAATAACAAAACCACGGCTGACGTGCATCAATTCTTTGGATGACGCATTTCTGCGGAAAATACGTTGATAGAAGTCAGAAGTCAAAGTGGAAGAAGAAACAAGAAGCTGAGAGTCGATCGTGGACATAATCGCCGCCAGAATCGCTGCCAGGAACAATCCGGCAAACCAGCTCCAGCAGAAATCATTGATCATGAAAATGAAAACTTTTTCACTGTCGCCTTTCGGAAGATCAGTAAACAGCGGACGGGCAATCAAACCGACTGCTGCCGCAGCCATCAGAGAAATCACAACCCAAATCATCGCAATCGTAATCGTGCGGGGCAGCAATTTGATATTCTTGATGCTCATGAAACGGACAAGAATATGCGGCTGTCCGCAATAACCCAACCCCCATACAGCACAGGAAACAATGGCAACCCAAGCCATCGGACCGAATCCATCGGGGAACAGATTCAAAGACATTTTTGCGGTATCTGCCCCGGCAGGCAAATTGATATACGCAAGAATCGGCACAATGATCAATGCAAAGAACATCAATGCACCCTGGAATAAGTCCGTCCAGCAAACCGCAAGATATCCACCCATTGTGGTGTAAAGCAAAATAACAGCAGTACCGATCAAAACGGCATATTCATATTTCATACCGAACATGGAATTGAAAAGTTTACCGGTTGCAACAAGACCGGATGCCGCGTAAATCGTAAAGAATATCAAAACCACAATAGCAGAAACGATCCGCAGAAGATTGGTCGGATCACGGAAACGCTGTGCAAAAAAACTGGATAAGGTCAGTGAATTGCATTTTTCCGTATACACACGCAGGCGCGGAGCAATAAACAACCAGTTCAGCAATGTACCAAGCAGCAAGCCGATCGCAACCCAGACATCCCCTGCCCCTGCAATGTAGATCGCGCCGGGCAAACCCATCAGAAGCCAACCGCTCATATCACTTGCCTGTGCAGAAAGGGCGGTCACCCAGCTGCCGAGTCCACGACCGCCGATCAAATAATCGTCAACCGTTTGATTTTTCTTGCAAAAGACTGCGCCTACAACGATCATACCGATCAGATAGACACCGAATGTGATGTACATGGGGTTCATAATGAATCTCACTTTCGTTAATATGTTTATATAAAAAAATCTCAGTAATATATCACACATTAACCCATTCTGCAAGAAAAAAAGTAAAAATATTCTGAGATACTGGAGGTAATTTCAAAAGTCCGGCAAAATTTGACTGAAAAAGGATTGTTGAAGAGATGAAAATGGTAGTTTGTGCGTGGCTACCCAGAGGGTAACCACCACAAACGCTCCGTTTTCAGATCGCAACAAGAGTTTTCAGACATTTTTGAAGACTTTTGAAATTGCCTCACTGAAATAAAAAAAAAGAATATGGGAGAAATACTTCACTCAAAAAGTATTTCTCCCGCAAAAAAACTGAAACAAATCAGAGCTTATTTCTTGATGGCATCCCACGCATCATTGTATTTTTTCTGATCTTTCCCCAAATCACGCAAGGGTGTGCAGCGATTAAAGGTGGAAGCATCAACATTGAATACTTCATGATTCCTAATTTCTTTGCCTACATGCTTGATTGCTTCCGTATGTGCCATTCTGTAATAAACAAAATCCATGTTTTCCGCAGCAATGTCAACACGGTACAAAAAGTCGATAAACTTATATGCCAATTCCTTCTGGCTGCTGCTGTTGAGAATGCAAAGATTATCAAATGTTGCTGTCGTTCCTTCCTTGGGGATCACAAATTTCAAGTCCGGATTGTCCACCGCATACTGCAACATATCACCGCTGTAAGTCTGGATCAGGTCAAATTCACCCTGCGCCAGAGAAAGACGGGCATCATCCACACCGAATTTTGCAATGTTCTTTTTCCATTTCCGGGCAAGTTCCACAGCTGCATCAATCTGCTTCTGATCGGTGGTATTCACATCATATCCCAAGGTGCGCAATGCACAGCCGATCACTTCACGCTGGTCATCAAGCAGTGACATTTTACCTTTGAGATCGGCACGTTCAAACATACGCCAGGAAGGAACAAAATTTTTCACCTTTTTACTGTTGTAACCAATCCCCGTGAAACTGATAAAATACGGAACACTGTATTCATGATTCGGGTCAAGATTGAGTACATTGTACTTTTTGTCATAATACTTTTTGACATTGGGCAATTTTTCCGTATCAAGTTTCAAAAGCATGTTCTGTTCATTCATCAATTTTGCCATGTAGGAGGAAGGAACAACAACGTCATAACCGGCTGCACCGCCTTTCAACTTTGCGTACATGGCTTCGTTGGAAGGGAACACATCAAGCTGAATCTTGCAGTTATATTCTTTTTCAAATTTCTTGATCACATCATCAGAAAGATAATCCTCCCAGCAATAAATATGCAGGACTTCTTTCTTTCCGCAAGCGGTCAGACTGGAGAGAACAAGTGCCAGTAAAATGGCGGGGAGCAAAGAGAAGAAACGTTTCATTTTTGTTTATCCTTTTGTGCTGTTAATATTTTTTGGGTGATAAATACAATTACAAATGTAAAGGCAATAAAAAGTACGGAAAGCGCATTGAGCAACGGCAGTTTTCTGCCTTTTTTCATCGCACTTTCAATAAAAATCGGCAATGTGGTATCCCCTGCCCCCTTCACAAAGAATGTAATCACAAAGTCATCAATGGAAAGTGTGAACGCAAAAAGCGCACCGGCAATGATCCCCGGCAGAATCGCCGGTAATGTCACATGAACAAAAGTATAAAACCCGCTTGCACCCAAATCCTGTGCCGCTTCCAGCATGGATTTATCAAATTCCTGAAGTCGTCCGAGTACCACCATCGTCACATAACTCAAACAGAATGTAACGTGTGCAATGATGATCGTGGTAAAACCAAGTCCCGCCTCGAAACCGAACCATGATTTCAAAATGTTATCAAATGCAGAAATAAACATCACAAAAAGAAGCAGCAAACCAATCCCCATAAGAATATCGGGAACGACCAATGGAGTATAGACCAATGTGGAAAAAACCGCCTTGAATCTATTTTTAGAACGATAAAGCACCAAAGCCGCCAGTGTTCCCAATACGGTGGAGAAAATCGTTGCGATCACAGCAATGGCAATCGTATTACACAACGCTTCCCAAATCTTGACATCCTGAAACAGTTTTTCATACCAGATCAGAGAAAAACCTTTCCATTTTCCTCCCAGTTTACTGGAATTGAATGAAGCAACTGCAACCACAATCAGCGGAGCATACAAAAAAATCAATGTCAAAAGCGTTACCAGAAAAGCAAAACGCCCGTTTCCATCACATTTTCGCATTTTTGCCCTCCTGTTCTTTTCGGATCAAATGTTTTCTATACAGCCAGCACCCTAACATCGGCAGAAATACTGCCAGCATCAAGAAGGCGGAAAGCGCACTGGCATGAGGCAGATTCCGGTCAACAAACACCCGTTGCGCAATTTTATCACCAAGCAATTCACTGCCGGGTCCCCCCACTAAGGAAGGAATCAGATAAGCACCGAATGCAGGAATCAAAACAACCATGATTGCCGTCCCGATCCCTTTGGAAATTCCGGGGATAAATACTTTACAGAACGCATAGAAAGAACTTGCCCCCAAATCCTGCGCTGCATCCATCAGGGAAAAATCAAATTTTTCTGCAATCGCATAAATCGGCAGAATGGCAAACGGGATGTAAGTGTAAATCATCACCGTCAAAACAGCCCATTGATTATACAACAAGATCGTGTCCGGCTGTACCAAGCCGATCAGCACCAACAATTGCTTAAAAATTCCATCCGGATGCAAAAACACTTTCCAGGCATAAATACGAATCAGAAAGTTTGTCCAGAAAGGAACCACAATCAACAGCAGAAGCAAATTCCGCCATCTCATACTCAATCTTGCCAGATGATAGCTGATCGGTATCGCAAGAAAAATACAAACACCGGTCGCAACAACACCCTGCCACAAGGTACGCCAGATAATCGCCGGATAGTTCGGATTTGCAAGATCGCGGATACTGTCAAGAGTCCATTCTGTTCCGATTCCTCCATAAGGATCTACAGACCGGAACGAAAGCACAAAGACAATAATGACCGGCAGTGCATAAAAAAGGGTCAACCAGAGAAAAGTGGGCGCCCCGGTAAAGAAATTAGCAGAAAATATTTTCTTGAGTTTCATCGTCATGATCCCTATATCAGAGATCCGGGAGGGCGAGCAGTTTTTCGTCGTCCTCGGTGTAACTGTCAAGCATGTAAGCGGTGTCAGCTTCAAACTTCAGCCAAACATCGTCACCCCATTTGATCCGGCGTTCGTCAAGAGCATAACCAAAATGCTGTTTGACAACTGAGATCCGCCAGTCACCGACACGTACCCAATACCGGGTATGGGCACCAAGATAGATCGCCTCTTCTACTTTACCTTGCAGAAGATTGGTGTTTTCATTTGTCTTTTCCGGTTTGTTATGGGAGATCATGAATTTTTCCGGACGGATACTGACATGCAGTTTCTGATCCACATGCACTTTCTTGTCATTATACAACCGGACTGCCGGAAAATCTTCAATTTCCAATTCGCAATAATCTTTATCCACTTTACGGACATGACCTTCAAGAAAGTTGGTATCCCCGATAAATGCCGCAACAAAACTGGAACGCGGTGCTTCGTAAAGCTCCTGCGGTGTACCGATCTGTTCAACCTTGCCCGCCTGAAGCACGGCAATGTGATCACTGATACTCATCGCTTCCTGCTGGTCATGAGTCACAAAGATAAAGGTGATACCCACATCATCGTGAATGGTATCCAATTCAATCAACATTCTTTGACGCAGTTTCAAGTCAAGAGCTGCAAGCGGTTCGTCCAGCAGAAGAACTTTCGGTTTATTCACCAGCGCACGGGCAATGGCAACACGCTGTCTCTGACCGCCGCTGAGCTGGGCAGGTTTCCGATTCTCAAAACCGGCAAGCTGGACAAGTTCCAAATATTTCGGGACTTCTTCCCGGATCGTTTTGGCATCAACACCTGTCGCTTTCAAACCGAATGCGATATTTTCCCAAATCGTCATATGAGGAAACAGGGCATAATTCTGGAACACCGTGCGGACGTCCCGTTTATTCGCCGGCATGTTGGTGATATCCACGCCGTCAAGAATAACACGGCCGCAATCCGGTGAATCAAAACCACCGCAAATACGCAACAGGGTCGTTTTACCACAACCGCTGGGGCCAAGCAGGGAGAAAACTTCACCTGCGTTAATGGAAAGTGAAACATTATCCAGAACGGTATTATTGCCGTACCGTTTTGTAATATTTTCAAAGCGGAGTATTTCCATTATCAGTCAGTCCTCATTGTTAATCATGTTAAAAAAAACTATCATTTTAAAATATCATGTCATTGCCAATTTTTCAATCGAAAAACCCCTGCGAATATAAAAAAAATTGAAAATTTCTCCTTTGCGCTAAAAAAGCAGTAACTTCACACTTGAAAAAAGAAAAATACGTGCTAAATTACTCTTTCACGGCAAATCAGTGATTATAAATGAGGTAAATTCAAAAGTCCGGCAAAATTTGACTGAAAAAGGATTGTTGATGAGATGGAAATGGTAGTTTGTGCGTGGCTACCCAGAGGGTAACCACCTCAAACGCTCCGTTTTCAGATCGCAACAAGAGTTCTCAGGCATTTTTGAAGACTTTTGAAATTGCCTCAAATAACAAAACTATTGTTTGCCAACTCGGAAAAAGATGAAATATCAACAAACTTTAAATATGGAGTAACAAACTATGAAACTGATGCTCGGTCTTCCCAAAGGAAGTCTGGAACAGTCCACAACGGATCTGTTCGCAAAAGCGGGTTACAAAATCAACATCAATTCCCGCTCCTATTATCCCACAATCGATGACCCCGAAATCGAATGCATGCTCCTCCGTCCGCAGGAACTCTCCAAGTATGTGGAAGAAGAAATCCTCGACTGCGGTCTCACTGGATTCGATTGGATTCAGGAAAATGGATCCGATGTGGAAGAAGTCGCAGAACTCGTCTACGGCAAAGTCGGCACCAACCCCCTCCGCTGGGTCCTCGCCGTCCCCGCAGATTCTCCCATCAAATCTGTCAAAGATCTGGAAGGTAAACGTATTGCTACAGAAGCAGTCGGTATGACGCAGCGTTACCTGAAAAAACACGGTATCAACGCGCAGGTCGATTTCTCCTGGGGTGCTACCGAAGTCAAACCCCCGCGTTTTGCTGACGCTATCGTCGAAATCACGGAAACCGGCAGCAGCCTCCGCGCAAACAATCTGGTGATTCTGGATACCCTTTGTATCTCCACCACCCGTTTCATTGCAAACCATAAAACAATGAACGATCCCGAAAAACGCGCAAAACTGGAAAAAATCGCTCTCCTCCTCCAGTCTGTCATGAAGGCTCATGGCAAAGTCGGTATCAAATTGAACGTCCAGAAAGAAAACCTGGATGCCGTTCTGGCGAAACTCCCGGCTCTGCAGAATCCTACCGTCTCCCCCTTGGCTCAGGACGGTTGGTATGCTCTCGATACCATCGTGGATCAGAACATCGTCCGCGATCTTATCCCTGAACTGAAAAAACACAACGCCACCGGTATTGTTGAATATCCTTTGAACAAAATCGTTGACTGATCGTTTTTTCTGACATCCGGATAAAACACGAACCGCCGATATCCAAACAACGGATACCGGCGGTTTTCTTTGTATATGCGGGACGTGTAAACATCAAAAAAAAGAGTTCCGGCAAAACACTGCAGGAACTCGTAACAAAATCGAAAACGGCAAATCAATCGGCTTAATTGCCATCAGCATAATCATCAATCTTGCCGCTGTGCAAATAACGGGCAGTCTCTTTAACAATGACACCATTTAATGCAAACAGGCAGATGATATTCGGAATCGCCATCAAACCATTGGCTATATCGGAAAAATTCCAGACAATATCCAATTTTGTAACTGCCCCAATATAAACGGCAGCAACAAAGATCAAACGATAAAAGATCATAGCTTTTTTACCGCCGAGATAATGAATCGCCTGTTCTCCGTAACAGAACCAACCGAGAACCGTGGTGCAAGCAAAAATAGCCAACGCAACAGTAAGAATTTCCACGCCTCCAGCCGGTAATAAATGGAATGCAGCTTTCGTCAACTCCTGTGCCTGGAATTTACTGAAATCACGCCCTGCTTCCCAACCATACGTAAAAAGTATTGCAGAAACAATCGTCACCCCGGTAACCGCACAAACACATACCGTATCCCAGAATGTTCCGGTGGAAGAAATCAAAGCCTGACGGACAGGGTTCCGCGTCTTTGCTGCCGCCGCAATAATCGGGGCAGAACCAAGTCCGGATTCGTTGGAAAACAATCCGCGGGCAATCCCGTAACGCATGGCAAGCATAATGACCGATCCGGCAAAACCACCGGAAACCGAACGAAAACTGAATGCTTCCGTTATAATCAACTGTATTGCCGGGAAAATCATATTCCGGCAGATACAGAGAATCACCAAACAACTCGCCACATAAAAGATTGCCATAACCGGAACAAGTGCAGAACACAATTTAGATATTCCTTTGAGTCCACCCAAAACCGCCAACGCAATAAAAATGGTTTCTCCAATCCCCGTAATCCATTGCGGAACACCGAATACTTCATACGTAAAAGTGGATACCGCATTGCTCTGGGCAAGATTTCCAACCCCGAAACTGGCTCCAACCGTAAAAATCGCAAATAATATGGCAAGCCATTTCTGCTTCATTCCATACTCAATCGCATACATCGGACCGCCATGAAATTGACCGTCTTCCGTCTGTATCCGGTATTTCAACGACAAAAGACTTTCTCCGTATTTCGTCGCAATCCCGAATATTCCGCAAACCCAACACCAGAACACCGCACCCGGTCCGCCAAGTACAATTGCAGTGGCAACCCCGATAATGTTTCCTGTCCCGATCGTCGCCGCTAAAGCAATGGAAAGGGCTCCGAAATTGGAAATCATACCGGAACTGTGATCATCCTTTGAAATGGAAAGTTTGATTCCGAGCGGTACAAATCTTTGCATGAATTTTGTTCGGAAGGTCAGAAAAATATGTGCGCCGACAAGCAGTACAAGCAACGGCGGTCCCCAGAGAAATTGGTTAAAACCGGCAATAAAACGTGCAATAAGTTCCATAACTTTTTTCTTTCTTGTTAGTCATTTAAATCAATATAATATATCACCGATTATTCCGTATTTCAAGCAAATTCGTTAAAAAAATATTTATCTTATCCTGCATCCAACAGGAATACCTAAGAATACTGCTTGATTTTCTGTTGATTTGTGATATATTAAATGCAGTATTTTTTGAAAACTGGCAGGTATAGAAACGATGGATCATACAGAAAAAACAGATTGGGATCTTTACTACAAGAAGCCGTTCCCAACGGCGGCTTTGTTGCGCCGGATCACATCCGGCAGGTTGATCCGTGCCATGAAAAAACATGCCTGTTTCCCTGCGGATCAATCCCCATTGCAGATATTGGAATTCGGCGGCGGCAACAGTTCGTTTGCATCTGCCGTAACATCCCATTTTCCCTGCAAAGAATACCGGATTGCTGATACAAACCATTTGAGCATTGAGCAGTTTCAACAGCAATCCCTGCCCTGCCCCACTGTCGGCTCCGTGCATGATGTTTTGAAACCATATCCCGATAACGGTTTCGATTTTGTGTTCAGTGCCGGGTTGATCGAACATTTTTCTCCGGAACAGACAGCATTGGCTGTACAAAATCATTTTGCAGCATTAAAGCCGGGCGGCATCGCAGCATTTCTTTTCCCTGCCGATTCCATTCTGTATCGAACGGTCCGGAAACTTGCAGAATGGACCGGACACTGGAACTTTCCTGACGAAAGACCGTTGACGGCAAAGGAAGTCAAAAACGCCGCACAACATTGTACTTTACTCCATGAAGAATGGATCCGCTGCATTTTATTGACTCAGATGCTTTTGATTTTCAGAAAGGATATGTAATGGATCAAACCTTTTTACGAATTTATGAAACTTTTTCCAGTATTCAGGGAGAATCTTCCTACGCCGGAAAACCTTGCTTTTTTATCCGACTCGCCGGATGTCAACTCAACTGTAAATGGTGTGACACCCGCAAAGCACGCAGTTTCGATTCCGGAACAGAAATGACGGTCTCTCAACTGCTCGCACTGGCAAATCAAGCAGCGATCCCGTTAGTGGAAATCACGGGCGGCGAACCCTTGATGCAGAAAAATGTAATCCCGCTCTGTCAGGCACTTTTGGATGCCGGCTATACCGTTCTTATGGAAACCAACGGTGCTGCTGATTGCTCCGTTCTGCCGGATGGCGTAATTCGGATCATCGACTATAAAACGCCGTCAAGCGGAGAAGATCATGCCATGCTGGATACCAATTTTCAGACGGTACGGAATTGTGATGAAGTCAAATTTGTCATCAGCAATCGGCAGGATTACGAATGTGCAGTGAAAGTATTGGCAAAATTCGATCTGGAAAAACGGTGTGCCAATGTTTTATTCAGCCCGGCAGCAGGGATTATGGACAGTGCGGAACTGGTCAAATGGATTTTGGAGGATCATTTGCAAGTGCGGATCAATTTACAATTTCATAAAATCATTTGGGGCGCAGAAGCAGAAGGAGTGTAAAAAATCATGGATAAACAGAAAGCAGTTATTTTATTAAGCGGCGGGCTTGATTCCGCCACCTGTCTCGCCATCGCACAAAGTGAAGGATATGATGTTTACGGCGTGACCTTCGATTACGGTCAACGGCATAATATTGAACTCGATGCAGCAAAACGTATTGCAGACCGCGCGGGGATCCCTCTCCTGACCATCCGTTTTGATATGCGTCTCTGGGGCGGTTCCGCTTTGACATCCGATGAAATCAATGTTCCCCATGGAGAAGGCGGTGATCATGAAACCGCACCGGTAACTTATGTACCCGCACGGAATCTGATTTTTCTTTCATTCGGGGTATCTTATGCGGAAACATTAGGGGCAAAAGATATTTTTATCGGGGTGAACTCCATGGATTATTCCGGATATCCGGATTGCCGGGATGCGTTTGTAAAAGCATTCCAGCAGACTGCCACACTGGGAACAAAAGCCATTGATGAAAATTGGCAATTCAATATCCACGCACCGCTCCAGTATATGAAAAAATCAGAAATCATCACACGGGGAATGGAATTGGGTGTGGATTACAGCATGACCCACAGCTGTTACAGTCCGGATCCGGATGGTTTCCCCTGTGAAGAGTGTGACAGCTGCACCTTGCGTATCCGTGCATTTGCGGAATTGGGGATGCGCGACCCGGCACTCCGGAAACGCTGAACCTCCGTTTCTATTTTTAATTTTTTCATGATGAATACTTGAAAAACAATCGAAACGGGTGTATAGTACGCAAATTATCCTCTGTAACAACAAATAAATAACAAATCAGGAGACAATCGGATGAATTTCACGCACGAAGTGGAACAGATGGTCTGCGTTGCCAAAGGTCCCAAACACGGACCGGCTCCCATTCCGCAGGAAGGTGCCTGGACAAAGGCAAAAGAAGTCACGGATATTTCCGGTCTTACACATGGTGTGGGCTGGTGTGCCCCGCAGCAGGGTGCATGCAAACTGACCCTCAACGTAAAAAATGGTATCATTCAGGAAGCATTGGTAGAAACAATCGGTTGCTCCGGCATGACACACTCTGCTGCTATGGCTGCAGAAATCCTGCCCGGTAAAACCATTCTCGAAGCATTGAACACGGACTTGGTCTGCGATGCAATCAACACTGCTATGCGCGAACTCTTCCTGCAGATCGTTTATGGTCGTACTCAGACTGCATTCAGCGAAGGCGGTCTGCCCATCGGCGCCGGTCTGGAAGACCTCAAACAGCTCCGTTCCATCACAGGTACCATGTACAGCACCGCTGAAAAAGGCGTTCGCTACCTGGAAATGGCAGAAGGTTATGTGACCAATCTTGCATTGGATGATGAAGACAAAGTCATCGGCTATGAATTCGTCAACCTGGGCAAGATGATGGAATTCGTCAACAAAACATCCGTCGAAGATCTGGAAAAGATGAACGTCAAAGATTTCGTACAGAAATTCCAGAAATCTTACGGCCGTTTCGCGGATGCCGCAAAAGTTATCAACCCGCGTAAAGCATAAGGAGCGATTCCCATGTCATTGTTTGAAAGTTATGAACGCAGAATTGCGCAGATCAATAAATTCCTGAACGATAACGGTATCGCTTCCATCGAAGAAGCTGAACAGATCACAAAAGGCAAAGGTCTTGATATCTACCAGCGCGTAAAAGATATCCAGCCCATCTGCTTTGAAAACGCATGCTGGGCATACCTCGTCGGTGCCGCTGTCGCAATCAAACGCGGCCAGACTGTTGCCAGCGAAATCGCAAAAACTCTCGGCGAAGGCCTCCAGAGCTTCTGCATCCCCGGTTCTGTTGCTGACGACCGTAAAGTCGGTATCGGCCATGGTAACCTGGCAAGCATGCTTCTCTCCGAAGAAACAAAATGCTTTGCTTTCTGCGCAGGTCACGAATCTTTCGCCGCTGCAGAAGGTGCAATCGGTCTTGCAAAATCCGCTAACAAAGTACGTAAAGATCCGCTCCGCGTGATCCTCAACGGTCTCGGTAAAGATGCCGCTCAGATCAGCGCACGTATCCACGGCTTCACCTATGTGAAGACCCAGTTTGATTACTACACCGGCGAGCTGAAGATCGTTGAGCGCATCCCCTACTCCAAGGGTGAGCGTGCTGCCGTTAACTGCTACGGCTGTGACGACGTCCGTGAAGGCGTTGCTGTTATGCGTTACGAGGGTGTTGACGTTTCCA
>JAFVSW010000045.1 GCA_017503545.1 Lentisphaeria bacterium
ATCGTGGAGGCAATGATATATCCGGGAAATCATCGCATTAACGAATATGTCATTCCGTGCCGGAACGCCATATCCGTCAATGCCGGTCTTGGTTAATGTAGTTCGATGTCATATATTCCCAGGGTTACGCTGCGCTTCACCCTGGGCTGTCTGACTCTTGCCGCCCCGTCAGGGCTGGTCTAACAATGGTTCTAAATTCTTTCGGACATTGAGTATTTTTTTACATGATTTCGTGAGTACTTCAAATTGAAAATCTAGCAGTTCCCGGAATTTTCAAGCTCAAAGGAGGTCTGATTCTATGGCATAAACCGTCGAAGAGGCAAAAAACATACCGTTTTTTTCTTTTTTTCAAAAAATTTCCATTTTTTTCAAAAAAAAATTTGACTTTTCAAAAAATCATTCTATAATGTCACAGAATTTTATATCACAAACCATCCCGTTTTCCGGTAAGGCGGGAAACAGGATTAACGGAGATGTCATGGGGATGTCTCCGCCAAACCAAGGAAGGAGTAGTAACCATGGTTTTGTATTGCCCCTATTGCGAAAATGAAATCAACCAGACTCAGCTGGAACAGGAAGACGGATGCTGTCCCGAATGTGGGGCTCCCGTCAGTGCCTCCACCGTAATCAACGAAGAAGATGAATACGAAGACGAATACGGGGATGAATTCGATGATGACGGATTGGACGATGAAGGATTCGACGATCTGGATGATTATGAAGATTTTGACGACGAAAGATAATCCGTCGGATCAAATCGCCTTATTCTGGAGGCAATTTCAAAAGTCTTCAAAAATGCCTAAAAACTCTTGTTGAGATCTGAAAACGGAGCGTTTGAGGTGGTTACCCACTGGGTAGCCACGCACAAACTACCATTTCCATCTCTTCAACAATCCTTTTTCAGTCAAATTTTGCAGGACTTTTGAAATTACCTCTCTGAACAATATTTTTATCCGGACATATCGGTTCCATTCAGGAATCGGTGTTGTTCTGTGACTTTTTCAAAGCCCGTAATCAATTGACGGGCTTTCTTTTCTCAATAAAAAAAACGAAGGAACTGTAACATGTCTTTTGAAGCCGGAACCACTGCGTTGCTGATCTGTCCGATGCGGAATCCCATGCCGGAAGATTTTCTGGAACGTTTCAATGCCGCCTCCGCAGGCAGACTGGATGATGTAAAAGCAGACCCCGTCCTCGGCTGGGTCAGCGGACGTCACTTACTGGAATGTGAAATCAATGAAACGACTGCTCTTTATGGCGGACATCTTCATATCAACCTCCGGAAAGCGGAACGGAAGATCCCTGCACAGTTGCTCAATGCAATCTGCCGCCGGGAAGAATTGGCATTCATGCAAGCGAATGAAATGCTTTTTGTCCCCCGCAAAGAACGCAAACGTATCAAAGAAGATGCCATTGAACGGAATCTGATGAAAATGCCGCCGGTGATTTCTTCCACCGCAGCTGTTGTTGACCGGGCAAAAAATGTGCTTTATCTTGCAACATCCTCATTGAAACAGTTTGATAATTTCCTGATGGAATTTCTCCGTGTTCTCGGCTCCGAATGTGAACCGGTTCCCATTTCTCCCAATGAATTCATGGAAAAATTGTACAACAAAACAGAAGCCGATCTGCCTTCTTTGAATTTTGCAAGTGATACCGGTACAGAAGATGAACCCACGCCCGGACGCGACTTCCTTACCTGGCTGTGGTATTATGCTGAAACAGAACTGGGCGTTTACAAACACCCGGAACTGGGTGAATTCACAATTGCATTTGAAGGGCCTCTCTCCTTTGCCTATTCCCCTGGCAAAGCAAAAGATCCCCAGCTTGCGGGATCCGGCGAAAGTGTGGTCAAAAAAGGCAATCCGCTGACTTCTGCGGAAGCAAAAGCCGCACTTTCCGTAGGTAAAAAATTGCGGAAAGCAAAAATCATGCTGGCACGCAGCGATGCAGAAAAATGGGCTTTCACCTTTGATGCTGACACATTCGCATTCTCCTCTCTGGCACTTCCGGAAGGGGAAGAAGAAGAAATCAATGCACGTTTTGAAGAACGGGTTCTTTTCCTTGATATTCTCCATACTGTCTGGGAAGGATATTTCAAAAAATTTGCAGATTCTCTTGCCCCGGATCAATTGGCGCAAACGGAAAAAGCCGTCCGCCAGTGGGTGCGTGATCACGAATCATTGTAAACGTGTGAACGGAAATACGATGAAAAAGTTTCTGAAAAATCATAATTTCATCACCTGGTTCAGTTGTGCCGTACTGCTCCTGATCATGGCAACACTTTGCATACCGGACAAAGTGGTCACCCGGGAGCAGCGCGAGCTGGCATTGCAGAAAATATGTTTGGACCGGCTGAAAAAACTTGCGGTAATCTGCCGGAATTATGCGAACGCCAACGGCGGAAATTTTCCGGCGGATGCAATCGGGCAGAACACAACAGAAATGCTGATGAAAAACCGTTTTCTTACGGAACAGGAGACCGATCTTGTTCTTTGCCCGTCTACGCAAAAATATTTTCCGGCATCCACTTGCCATTTTATTCCCGGTGTAACGACATCCATGAGTAAAAAAATGCCGTGTGTGATAGAAAAGATCACGAATCATGACAGGATGCTGGGAGTGATTCATGTCGATGGGAGTGTCAGCCAATACAAGCACAATTTTCAGAATTATCAATCGCTTTTTCCCCTTCTCTCCCGGGATTTACCGGAAGCAGAAAAGCAGCTATTGAAAACACATCTGAAACGGCTGGACATTCCGAGGTAAAAAAATGCACAGATAACTTGTTTTTTATTTGAAAAACGACTGACATATGTTATATTACTCTTTGTCGTAAAAAAATAAGTAAGTAAGTTACTGTGAGTTGAATCTGTTGAAAAAATCTGACATGCTTTACCGTCCGTTTATTTCAGCAAAAATGTCCTGAAAGAGAAAAAAAGATGAAGTTGCCGCCATTAAAAATTGGTAAATGCGAGTCAAAATTCCCGGTCATTCAAGCCGGGATGGGTGTAAAAATCGGGTCAGCTACTCTTGCAGCTGAAACAATAAAACAAGGTGGCTTCGGCACAATCGCCAGTGTCGGAATGGGAGACCCGGAGGAAGGCAAGTACAATTTTATTGAAACTTGCAATAAATTATTTGCAGACGAAATCAGAAAAGCACAGCAGCTTTGTGACAATCAGGCTCCTTTAGGGATCAATGTCATGGTTGCGATTTCCAATTACAAGGAAATCGTGGAAACGGCGGTAAAAGAAGGCGTTGATTTTATTATTTCCGGAGCCGGCTTACCTTTGAATCTGCCGGAATATGTGCCTGCGGAATCCGGAATCGCATTGATCCCTGTTGTCTCAAGCGGCAGAGCATTGGATGTGATTCTGAAAACATGGAACCGGAAATATAACCGCAAACCGGATGCTGTAATCGTGGAAGGCCCGCGCAATGGCGGACATCTGGGTTTTACCATGGAAATGATCGAACATCCGGAAACCTGTTCTCTGGATATTCTTCTCAAAGAAATCAAAACAAGTCTTGCCGCATTTGATTGCGGAAATATTCCGGTCCTTGCGGCAGAAATGGTATCCTGTCGTGCCGACATCGAACGGATGCTGCAAATGGGCTATGACGGCGTTCAGATCGGAACCCATTTCATTTGTGCGGAAGAATCCGGAATCGACCGGAAATCGAAAGAAGTTTATGTCAACGCAAAAGCGGAAGACGTGGTAATCATCAAGAGTCCGGTGGGACTTCCCGTCCGGGTTCTGAAAACCCCGTTGGTGCAGCGTGTTCTCAACGGAGAACGTGCAAAATTCACCTGTCCCTACCGCTGTTTGTGTACCTGTAATCCGGCACAATCTCTTTTCTGTATTGCACGGGCGTTGCTTGCGCCCCATGCGGGGGATACAGAAAACGGACTTTACATGTGCGGATCCAATATTGAAGCAGTAACCAGGATTTACCCATTGAAAGAATTTTTTGATACCCTTCACGGGGAATGATCAAAAAGTAAAAACAGGAGAAAAGATTTATCATGCGTGACATCATTATCGAAGGTCCGGCGAGAACCCAGGGGATCATCCGCCCCGGCGGAAATAAAAATGCGGCATTGCCGATCATTGCTGCCGCCATGCTGACCGATGAGCAGGTTGTATTGCATAATTTACCTAATATTCTTGATGCGGACGCCATGTTGAATCTTGCAAGACAGATCGGGGCATCCGTCACCAGATCAGGTACCGATGTCACGATCCACGCAAAAAATATTGAAAAATCAGATTTGCCCCGGCAGTTGTGTGCCTCCATTCGCGCTTCCATTCTTTTCGGCGCACCGGTTACGATCCGCTGCGGAGAAGCCACAGTCGGTCTGCCCGGCGGGGATTTTATCGGCAGACGCCGGTTGGATTCTCATTATTACGGGTTGAACAAATTGGGGATTTCACACAAACTGAGCAATGGTGCAGTAACATTCAAACAGGATAAGCCTCTGACCGGCAGCGATATGTTTCTGGATGAAGCCAGCGTAACTGCTACGGAACATATTCTGATCGCCGCCGTTCTGGCAAAAGGAACGACCATTATCCGTAATGCGGCAGCAGAACCACACGTGCAGCAGCTTGCGGAATTTCTCAATAAAATGGGTGCCCAGATCTCCGGGATTGATACCAACACGTATGTGATCAAAGGAGTGGAAAAACTCCACGGTTGCGAATATGAATTGGAAGCCGATCATATTGAAGTTGCCAGCTTCCTCTGTATGGCAGCGGCAACCGGCGGCAGTGTGGAATTTGAAGGTCACATCCACCCCCGGCATTACTGGATGACACGCCGTGTATTTGATAAATTCAATATTCATTTCAAACTTTCCAAAGGCCATATCAGTATGG
Source organism: Lentisphaeria bacterium (assembly GCA_017503545.1). Lineage (GTDB taxonomy): Bacteria > Verrucomicrobiota > Lentisphaeria > Victivallales > UBA1829 > RGIG8244. The sequence goes on from JAFVSW010000045.1 coordinate 4,884, forward strand.
CGGCAGGGCAGCATCTGAAGATCAAAATGGATGCGGGCAATGCCATCCCCATGATCTCTGACGGACCATGGCCCCAATTCCCCAGCGATATGATGAGTTGTCTGATCGTTGCCGCAACACAGACAAAAGGCACGGTTCTTTTCTTTGAAAAAATGTTTGAAAGCCGGATGTATTTTGTAGACCGTTTGATTGCGATGGGTGCCAATGCAATCGTATGCGATCCACACCGTGTAGTAATCTCCGGACCGGCAAAATTACGGGCGCTGGAAATGTCAAGCCCCGATATCCGTGCGGGAATGGCACTTGTTCTTGCGGCGACTTGCGCCAAAGGCAGAAGTGTGATCCATAATGCCGATATGATTTTCCGCGGATATGAAAATCTGATGGAAAAACTCCAGACTCTCGGTGTACAGGCAGAATTGATCTGATCCGGCAATGGCAAGTATGATCCAAAGAAATATTCAGGAAGCAAACGTTCCGGCAGCCGATGGCTCTTTATTGAAAACGTTGTTTTGTCTTCCGGATGAAACAGCGTTCCCCTGCCCTGCCGTTGTCATTCGCTCTCCTTACAGTATTTGCAGCGATGATTTACGTTTCACAGACGATTTCTGCAAAAATGGTATCGCGGTTGTTCTGCAGGATTGCCGGGGAACCGGAGGTTCGCAGGGAGAAGCACAATATTGGGAACAGGAACAGGCGGATGCAAACAGTCTGTTCACTTTTGTAAAAAATCAACCCTGGTTCAATGGCAAACTGGTTATGACCGGGGAATCATACAGCGGAGCGACACAATGGCAGGCAATCCGTAATCCGGATACCCCGCTGACAGGTTTTGCGCCTCATAATGCCCCACTGGATTGTTTCGACGGCATTTATTATCCCTCCGGGGCTTACGGTTTTGCAGCAGGAATCTATTGGGCATTGACGCAACGGCAGCAACGCTTGCATCTGCCGGATATCCAATTCACGCCGGAATTATTGAAACATTTACCGCTGAATACATTTGATGAAGCTGCCGGTGTTGGTAAATGGGAATCGTTCCGGTCCTGGCTTGCGCAACCATTACGAAATGCGTTTTGGGATAAATGCAATGCGTTTTCTGCTATATCCAAAATCAAAGTTCCGGCGTACATCACCGGCGGCTGGTTCGACCCGTTTATCATGCAAACCTTACGCGCTTTTACCATGATGCGCAATACGGCTGCCACGCCGGAAGCCAGAGAATACACCCGTCTTGTAATCGAACCGTTCAATCATGCCATGATGCCCGGCGAAGTCAACTACGGAAAATTTTGCCGTGCCGGGATCATCAATCTCCGGAAACGTTTTCTGATGAACTGTCTGAATGATCCGGAAGAAGATCCGCTGCCTGATCAACCGCCGGTAAAACTGTTTCTGATGGGGTCCAATCAGTGGGTCGAAACCGATCAATGGCCTCTGCCATCCATACAAAAGAACTGGTATTTGCGGGAAGATCAAATGCTTTCCACGCAACCACCCGGTGATCAGGAATTACCGGATCGTTTTATTTATGATCCGGAGAATCCGGTCCCCACGAATGGCGGCAACAATCTGCTGTTCCTCCCCGCCGGACAACACAAGCAGAACGAATTGGAAACACGTTCGGATGTTCTTTTGTATACATCACCCGAATTGACAGAAGATCTTACCATTATCGGCGCCGTCCGCGCCGTTATATACGCAAAAACAACCGCCCCGGATACGGATTTTACAGTAAAACTTTGCGATGTTTACCCGGATGGCACGTCTTATAATGTATGTGATGGACTGGTACGCGCTTCCAGGCGGAATGGTATGGGTATGTTTGCACCAAGTTTGACGCCCGATGAAATCGTAAAATTTGATATTGATTGCAAAGCAACGGCTTTAACATTCCAAAAAGGACACCGGATACGTATTCAGGTATCCAGCAGCAATTTCCCCTGTTATGACCGGAATCCCAATACCGGCGAACCATTTGGTACGGCAACAAAAACACAAAAGGCTATGCAGACAATTCTGCATGACGGAGAACATCCCTCCCGGCTTATTCTTCCGGAAATTCCGGTTTTACCGTAATTTCATTCTCTGTTTCAATACATGCCGAAGCACTCGCGGCAATACCAAAGGATAATAAAATGGAACACAGGGAACTGCCGCCATAACTCAAAAACGGCAGAGTGATCCCTGTCGGCGGCAGCAGCAATACATTAACACTGATATGCAGCAAGGCTTGTGTCAGATACAACAGTGCGATACCGGCAATAAAAATCCGGGCTTCCGGAATAAGTTCCTGTTTCAAGGAATACCGGACAAAAACAAAAGCGATTACACAAAATGCACATATCACAATCATGCCGCCGAGAAAACCGGAAGTTTCCACGATCGTTGCAAACAGGGAATCGGAATGAGGTAACGGCAGATAGGCATTCGCCCACAAAGCACCGTTATGTTCCGATCCGGCAATTCCCCCATGCGCCAATGTATAACGGAATTGCTGCAAATGCCAGGCACTCCGCGCGACCGTGGAATCCGGATTCAGAAATCCCATAATCCGGTCAACCGGGTAACGTTTCCAGCACAGGAATGCAGCAACACCAATCGCAGCAGCCCCAAAGGATACCAGAAATTCGCGCCGGGAACCGCCGGAAAGATACAGCACAATCAAAAATCCGGCAAGGAAAATAAATGCACTTCCGAAATCCGGCTGCAAAATAATCAATAACCAGAAAAACAATGCTGTCGAACCAAGATATATAAACCGTTTCCAACGCGATATTTTCTCATTGACAGCAATCCCGCAGCAAAGCAGCAGAAATACAGGCTTGGCAAATTCTGATGGCTGAAGATTACATGTATCAAACAAGGTGAGCCAACCACGCATCCCGTTTACTTTCAAACCGAAAAACAGGGTATAAAGCAGGAGAAGCCCCATGAATCCGCCGATATAATACCGCCATGCCAATAATTTACGGAACGGAATCAGAGAGCCGGAAAACAATCCAGTCATTCCAATAACCAGCCAAACCAATTGACGTTTTACAATCAATAACGGTTCTGTCCCGTATACACGGGCGGAATATATCAGCAAACACCCCCACAACCCGCTGACCAGCAATGCTGCAAAGACAGGAAAAGAAAAAGGCAATTTTATATTCTTTACCATTATTTCACCCTCTCTTTTTGAAATGATTCCAACGTCCGATCCAATTTGATGTCTTTACCCGGAATTGCTTCTCTTTTTATACGCATCGTTTCTTTCACAAATCTGCCGTAACGGTTCAACATCACATGAAAAAGCCCCTGCTGACCGCACAACTCTTTATCATATTTTTTCTCAAGACCGCTTACCCCGATCAACATTCC
>JAFVSW010000306.1 GCA_017503545.1 Lentisphaeria bacterium
AGATACGGAACGTTACGCGCAGAAAGCATATCAAATCCGGAAAATTCCATGCTCAACCCCAAAAAGCCGGGCTGATATTCTACCGCAAAATTAAGCGTTTTACCAAGTCGGGCGGCATTGAATGCCTGCGTCGGAACATCGGAATACGGTCCGGCATTATACCCTGCCGCCACTGCCGGTTCGACTTTTTTGAAGACATTGAAAAATTCTTTTTCAAGCAGAGAATTATACATTTCTTCCATGAACATACGGAAATCCAACCACTGCGCAGGCCGCTCCGGATTCCGTTTCAGCAAATCTTTGTGGAGAATCCCGCGGATTTCGTCGGACTCTTTATAGGCGGTTCCCCAGACACGATTCAATTTTTCCAGACTGCCATATTTTTTCAAACTCCATTTGCCGAAAAGATATTGTGTCGCCGGATGAAAACACAATTCATCCGTTCCCATCCCGATTTCTTCGCCGCAAGCATACCCGGCGATCCCGAACGGGCTCAGATCTTTCGCACGCTGACGGCTTGCCGATGCAATCGTTCTACGCAATTTGCGATTTCCCAAATCCATACGGAATAAATGATTTTTATTCCGGTATCCCCAATGCCCGACTGCCGCATCCATAACCATATATTCCAGAAATACCGGCAAGCCGCTCTGCCCCAGACGGATCATTTTTTCTTTGTATTCTTGCGGATTGTGATAATGTCCTTCTGAAATACTGTTGAATCCGTATTTTTGCGCCATACGGACAAAAGTATGCCATTCATTCCGGATTCTGGGCAAACTCCAGAGAATCTGCAAATAATCGTCATGCATCGTCCGGATGGAATGGGGCGCAAAGAAAAGTTGTCTCATCACGGTGGAAGCCCCGGAGCCAGGGGTGAATTCCGCTTCCACATATCCAAAGTTGCCATTCAAAAAGTCATAATCAACGGGGATGGTAAACGCACACGCTGCGATATTGGATTTGATGTTTTTCTGCTCAAAGAAAAACGGCAGATATTTCTGTTCCTGATTCAACAGACGGATCTTCAGTTTTCCCCCGGCATGTGACTTCTTAAATTGAATTTTTCCGCTGATACGGGGTGTACTCCGTGTAAATTTTTCCGGCAGTTCCACGGACTTCAATGCGCCGGCTGACAAACTGGAAAAACGCCCGGCTCCGCTTACCGATGCGCTTTTATCAACATTCCAGAGCCGGATTTTCACCTGATATTCCCCGAACGGCATTTTTGCCGGATAAGCGGGGGTGAATGTACCTTTTTTCCCGATTTTCACTTTACCGGTTTTTTTATACCGGACAGAACGGACTTCATCAAAAAATTCCGCCTCATATGCCGCGGTAAACGGGGATCCGTTATTGCAATAAGAAACCTGATTGTTTTTCCATGCCAGAGCCAGTTTTCCATCCTGCATCAAAATATGCTGATATGCCTGAAAAACCGCAAAATAATCGGCTTCGTCGTGGGTTAAGGGACGACGGAGAACACCAAACGTTCCTTTGCCGATCTGCTTTGCATAATATTTACTCCCGTCCGCTGTTTCAAACCGGGGATTTTTCCATTCTTTTCCCGGGAAGAAAACAGTACAATTTCCATTTTTTGTACTCGGCTCGATCTCAAGCCATTTCAAACCGTTCTGCAGCATGGTTTGAATTTTTGTTTTACTCTGCGGATCCCATTTTAACGCGGGGGAAGACGAATTTACCATGGATACAATGCAGCCGTATCCGCCATTCTGCAGAAATGTAAGAAATTTCTTCCCGGATGACGGCATCTTTTTGTGCGTAAAATAGTGATAAGGTACAAGATCGGCTTTGATTCCGGACCGGTTGAGGACACCTTTCAAAATAATATACGTTTCCTCCGATGCAAGAAACAAAGTCTTTGGTGCTTTGATATTGGTATCGATCCGGAAAATTTCTGACAATTGCGGCAGTGTACCTTTTTCGCGAAAATAGTTCTGCTGATCCGCTTTGGTATTCGTCCCCCGCCGGGGAACTCCGGCAGCAATTTCCTGAACACATTTATCCCATAATTCACCGGAAAATACACTGACAGAATAACTGCTGCACAACACAAAAAACAATACTGCAAATAAACGCATTTTGATTCATCCCGTTATGATATATGACTCATTCCAATCTCGGATTTCTGTAATAAGCTTTGTAAGATCTGTTTTTACCCAAAACCTGTATAACTCTCTCCCATTCACCCAATTTGATCTTTGCCGCATGTCCATCCATGAACATGATCTCCCGTACATTCAATTGATGAAAGCGTTCTACTACATTTGCAGTAAAGGTCATATCATAATCACCGTATAACCGGTTATCAGTTGACAGGTCTGACAATGCTGCCGGGGTCAACAATGTAACCAGAGAAGGACGTTTTACCTCGCGCTGTATAAGAGGAACCTCTACTACACCTGCGGACCAATGAGTATATCCCGTTTTGACCGTATAACCGTAATGGGGGATCTGCCCGGCTGTAATCGTTGCATTTGAATGGATCCGAAGTGTTCTGTCTGTATACAGACTGCAGTGAAGAACACTATTTGTATCTTTTTCTTTCAGAGGAAGATATCCATTTTTCCAAAGCACAGTGTAAGGTCCATGAATAAAATTTTTGCCAACCCACATTTTGAACGGATAATAATTTTTGTTATCATTCAAATACCCGGTAGTTGCCAGATAAATCTGGCGGTAATTTCCCATACATCTTGCCGCCCCGGATATTTGTTTTGTTTTACCCAATGCCGGCAGAAGCATTCCTGCCAACACTGCAATGATCGCAATGACAACCAATAGTTCAATAAGAGTAAATCCTTGCGTTTTCTTCGTTGAAACCGATCCGAAAAACTGTTTCTTTCCCATAACTCACTCCTGTTTTATTTTTTCTATTTGAAAAAAGCAAAATTCTTTATTTTATAACGTATCCGTGATCCCAAAACATGGAACCAAATATTTCTTGCAGGGCATATCCGGTGTATCAATCGTTTTTACCAGAACATCGACGGCTTTGTCCTGCAGTTTTTTCCAATCTTGTACAATTTGAATCATACCCCTATCCTGTTTTGACATAAGAGAACTTTTTCCAAGCAATATCACGTCCTCCGGAAATTTCAACCCTCTGTCGGACAATTTTTTTGCAAGATTCTTAAAATCATGATGCAGTAAAGCAACCGTGCGGACATTTTCTTCCCGGACCAAATAGCAGATTTTGTCTGCAATTTCTTCGATTACAGGTTCATTCGTATCCGGTGATACATAATCATCATAAAAATATTTCCCGTTTACTTCGATTCCACTCTGTTCCATTGCTTTTTTCAAAACAGCCGTTTCTGCATCCGGCTGGAAAATACTGTACATGGAAATCTCTTTTTTTGGCATCCCGTTGAAACAGGCGACCTTCCCGCTGAAGCCTGCATTTTGAATCAACGTAAAGGCTTCCTTATATGCTGCGCAATAATCCGGATTGATTACAGATAATCCAATATCCTCCGGCTCCACTTCCGCATCCGTCAACACAACCGGAATACGCTGTCTGACATATTCCACAATGGTCGAATCATAAGTACAAAGCACAGCACCATCAACACGCCCGTTCAGAAGCAGCTTATTGCGGAAACCATGCCGGTGACGGTAATAGTAATTTGTCCCATTGTACCCATTGCTCTGACATGCCAATTCAAAACAAACCATACTGTGCGCTTCCATATTATTGTCTTCAATCGGAAAAAGCTGATTATGGTCGTAAGGAAAATAGACGATACGCATCAAAAGATCATTCTTCTGCCGTTCCGCGGTCTCTTTCGCAAAAATCTTTCGCGCATATTCATTGGGCGTGTAATTCATTTCGTTGACTGCTTTCCATACACGCTCGATCGTTGCATCGGAAAAACGTCCGATACCATTCAAAATCTGGCTGATCGTGGTAATACTCAACCCGGTCGCTTTTGCTACATCCCGTATTGTTGTTTTTTTGTTCATAGCAGCAAGTCCTTGATATTTGTTTTGCTAAACAAGTTTACTATAACATCAAAAAAGGGAATGTCAAGGTATTTTTTCAAAAAAAATCAGAAAAAAAACACGTAGGAATAATAAAAAAATGAATACGATAAACAAAAACTAAAAAGGTAAGCCGTTACAGAAATATCAAACATTCGAAAAATTTTTGATATGGGAAATTAATTTTGATTCAAAAAATATGTGACCACCATTCTGTTTTAAAACATATACCCCGGGCATTCTTACTAACAATGCATATTCTTCAGGTTTCATTTTGATTTTACGAGGATCACCAATGATATCACAGAGTTTACGCTCATTGGAAGAAAAAAGTTGCGCAATTGATATTTCCGTTATCCAAATATGTTCACAATCAATCCGAGGGTACAAATCATTTAAAGTCTCGCATGCCTCACAATTTCCAAGCCAATCACGTTCCATCTGCAGATGTTCAAAGTATTTTTGTTTAGTAGTTGAAAATGTTCTTAAAATCAAATTGTTATCTACAATATTTTTTCGGATTCGTTCCAACCAACCGGAGTTAAAATCTACATAATTTGTTGTTTCGCAATCACCGTCAGCAGCAATAATCTCACTTGCAATATGATATTCCAGAGAGAAAAATATATCTTCAAATGCTGTCAAAGCATGTACTTCGGCCTCAATAGCCATTGATTTGCCAAAAGCATTATTGTGAATGACAATGCAATAAAATATCTGTTCCGGATGAAGAAAATCACGAGGTATTAAAAGATTGCAACCGAAATTGTCATCATGCGCAATAAAATGGCTGGTCCAATTATCGCTTGCATAATATTTTGTTTTCTGTAAATTACTGCTTTTGAAATAATGACGACTCGCCATAGGAGTCCAAATATCCTTTTCAAAAACATGTCCCCAGCAGGGAATTATATGCCCCAGTGTTTTTTTTAAAAAAAGTTTACCTATAAATGGTATATTCCTTACAATACGTTTAATTTTTGAACATTTTGAAATTTCAAAAGCCAAAAGCGAACCACCACCAGATTCAATACCGGAATATACAATGCGATGAAACGGATATTTTTTTCGATGATAGACGGTATACTGGACACCATAGGCGTTCAGTATTTTTTTTATGTCTGCCAACATTAAACCTTTCGCTGCAGTTGATGTATCTTTTCCAATAATTGCATTCATTTTTGTAAAACATGGCTCTAAATTACGCTCATTGTGCATGGACAATATAGAATATAAAGCAACATGTGCACAGCACTTTGAAAGTCCATTTTGTTGAGCAAAGATCACTCCCTTTATTTCAAAGACACGGTTTATAAGTTTTACATGATAAACTGTGTTACAATGATTATAACGGTGTGAGTCTGGTAAGCAAATTACTGAATCGGCAAAAACAGCTTCAAATACATGTGTTGTTTTTGATTCTTCTGCACCCGGCACATAATCTTTTTTCAAAATCAGATACCCTATTGGAGAAGCATCTGACGATTTTTCCCATTGTTTAATGGTAAGAATTTGCCTTTTCCAAAACGAAATACGGTACACGCCTCTGCATTCATACGCGGGATAGGCCTCTTTCAAAGCTTTTTCCTCTGCAGAAATGATACCCATAGGATGGATATTCTCTAAAATAATTGTCGACATTCCGGCATCACGCGCTAAAGAAAAACAACGATGTAACGCAGGAATATCATCTGAAATTCCAAGTTTAAAGCGTATAAAATCAAAGTTTGAAAATTGATTGTTTGTATCAAAAAAAAGAACATCATCATAAGGATCACAAAGACGATGTTCAAACCTTTTTTCTCTGATGTCTGATGTTATTCTTACGGTAGATTTCATAGCAGCAAGTATTCTGTAAAAAAATCATGTATAACTACGCCAACAGAAGTCATCAAAAAAATAAATGAGATTACCGATACATGATTTTAGCATCAATACCACGTTCTTTTCCATCAGACAGTTTTGCAATGAACTTGACCACAGATTTCGCTTTTGACTTATCCCAGTTAACATTTAAAGGTTTGGCACATCTCAAAGCAGATTTTCTTTCGTTAGAATGTTGCATTATAAAACCCCTGTGTTAAAACTCTTCACATCGTACAATACCGCCATACAAAGTAATGTAGCACGCAATTACATAAAAATCAAATTCATAATCAAAGAAACTTGAAAAAATGCCTGCTTGGCATATGAAACATAATAACCAGCGTATGCCTGTCTGTGGTCTTATCTCTCAATGACAGCACAATGATTCTGTCCGTTATTTATGCACAGTTAAAGCAAAAACTGTTTTTTTTAACAAGTCCGGGGTAATTTTTTCTTTTCTGACTTGAAAAAACGGGAAATCACTGTATCGTATAGGAAAATCACAACTATATAACATAAGGATGAATTCTCATGGTCGATTTTTTGAAAAATCTTGATCCCGGTCTGGTCACATTGAATTGTGCTGACGGACAAATCTATCTCTCCAATAAACTCCAGGGACGTATCTTCGCCGGGTTCGGCTCCTTCCTGGCTCATCGTCTGGTCAAGGAACTGGCGGAAAATCCAGATCCCGTGGAATTCAATAATCTGGGCGGCAACTCCCTCTGGCCCGCTCCCGAAGGCGGCGATTTCGCATACAATTATCCCCCGGGAGGCGAATGGTATGTTCAGCAGGGGATCAATTCTGTCAAAACTGCAACGGTGGAAGCCGATGCCGATCATGCCGTCATCAGCAAAGAAATCGAATTGCTCAACCGGAAAGGCAATACCGTTAAATTCCTGTTCAAAAGAACAGTTCGCCCGCTGACAGCCGATGAAATGCCTGCGGTTCCCGCCGGTGTGGAACGCACCGGTTATTATTCCGTGGATGAATTGATTCCCCTCGGCGAATACAGCATTAAAGATGCCCTGATCGCCCCCTGGTCTCTGGAACAATTCCCCGGCGCGGAAGGGATCACCGCATTCGGCCGCTGTGCGGAAAAAGCGGAAGGTTGTGTGAATGATGATTTCTACGGCAATCCGGCACCCCGTCTCCGTTATAACGGGAAATATTTCTTCTTTGAATTGGGCGGTGAAAACCGTTTGCAAATTGGGATCAAAGTTGCAAATCAGCCGGAAATGATCGGTGCGATCGACCGGGAACGCGGCATGTTCTGTGTCCGCACGACCCCTGCCCGTAACGATGGAAAATACATCAATATTGCGGATAACGATCAGGCATCCGGTCCGTTCGGTGCGGCGGATATGTTCAGTATTTTCAATGGTTCACAGGAATTGAATTTCTATGAATTGGAAACAATTGCGCCCATGAGTGTGGATGAAAACGGCATCATCCAGCCATCCAAACTGGAATCCACATCTTTCTTCTGCCGCGGTGATGTGGCAGCATTGGAAAAGATTTTGGATGCAGAATACGGCGTAAAATTCTGATCATCAGAATAAATCAAGCGTTGTAAGAACGGCAGATCATAAATTGGTCTGCCGTTTTTTATTGACCGGCAATGCAAATGCCAATATTGGAGCCGACAACGCGCTCATGGCCGCCACGATGTTTGCAAAGAGATACCGGTTTCTTTTCCGCAGCATCCCAATAGAGCAATGTGCTGGAACCTCCGCCATCCATGTTGATAGCATCCGCTGCTCCGGCAGCCAAAAGCAATTCGCCCGTTTCCTGTTGCGTACAGCCTGAACTGCGCCCGGGCTGGCGGCCATCCACCGTCATAAGATAAAAATAACGTTTATCCGCAGAAATACCGAATGCGGTCCGTGGGTGTAACGGCTTATCATGTATTGTCACTTTTCCGTTTTTTGCAGTAATGGCAAAACCGGAAACGGCAACTTGAATCCGGGGATAATCCTCCTTTGGAACGTTTGAAAGAATCGCCGGCGTTCCGTCCTTATAAACCACAAAGATGGAACGGGTGGGATTATCACTCACCACTACCCCGTTGAGGATGTTCAAACCGGTGGGATCGCTATACTTATGATTCCATGGTCTCCGGAATGGAGACCAGGCGGAAGCATTGGATGCCACGATCATATCGACGCCCTGATTCCGGGCTTCTATCATAAAATTCCGGGTACGTTTCCGTGCGGCACGAATTGTTTTGGAGGGAAAGTCGGGCATCGGCTTTCCCCAATCGGGATCACGGGGTGTTGCAGTAAAATAAAGACCTTTCGTTTTCAGATCGACACGGAGGATATTGACTTTCATCAAACGCGGCTGCTTCAAATCCAACGCAACATGGAGAACACCGGTTTGCACGTTGCGCCCCTTTGACCAGTCGATTTTCTCAAATGCCGACAAGGACAGAGTAAGGCAAAAGAAAATAGAATAAAAAAGAACAGAACGCATAAATCACTCCGTCATTTGAAATAAAAACGATGACTCAACTGGTATGCCCCGTCTGCATCCGCCATGCAACATTCATGACGATACCATGGACCGGAGTACAAGACGCGCAAGGAGGGTTTGTTATTATCCGTACAGGTCATCAAAACCGGAGAAACACCCATTTTGTGCATTTCCTCCAGAATCAATGGATTGACAAGGCGTGCCAACCCTTTACCCCGCATGGATTTCCGGATAAATATTCCGGCATGACCGCCGTATTCGGCTAAAGAAGGAGGCAACTCCCGGCGCAAATTGACCGTTCCGGCATAATGGCCGTCACATAAGATCCAAAAAGTGACGGATGGAACATAGCCGGGAGGCAAACCGATTCCTTGTGCGTGATTATCATAATCACGGAAGATCGTATCTTTCCACCGGGCGAATTCTGCCGGATCATGGAGGATATAAGGATTATGCACCTTACCCCATGTCTCGCGGCAGGCATCCAGATATTCCGTCAAAAATGACGGATCAGGTTTAATTAGTTTTATCTGCGGGTGTTGCATCAGTTTTCACAACAGGTTTTTCTTCACTTTTGACGGATGCGACGTCATGATTTTTCTTCAATTCGGCATTTTTCTGACGGAGGAGTTCCATCTGAATTTTCTGCTTTTCCACATCTTTTCTGGCGTTATCCAAACTCTGTTCCGCTTTTTTCTTCGCTTCTTCCGCCGCTTTCAACTGGAATTTCAACCGTTCCATTTCTTTCAGGCGTGCCAATTGCTCAGCAGCAAAACGGTCACGATCAGCCGCCCGCATTTTTTCATACACAACCTTATTGTCTTTCAATGCTCTGTCAAACGCTTTCTGCTGCGCCGGAATATCTTTGAGGATCTGCTGAATATTTTTATTCATCATCTCATTACCAGTCTGAAGCTGCTGCGTGCGTTTACGCAAATCCAGAGATTTCTTCTGCAAATCTTCAATGGACTGGTCTTTCTGTATGGAGGCAGCGTGCATTTTTTCCGCAAAACGCCAGAAGTAATGCCCGCCGAGAAGAAGTACCAGAATCAAGAGGATCGTAAGGAGACTGAACAATTTAGCGCGATTTTCATTTTTCTTTGCTTTATCTTCGATATCATCCATTTTCGTAAGAATATCACGGAAACGGTCACCAAGCAAAGATGCCAATTCCTCCGTCTGCTGTTTGACTGCCAAAGCATATTCTTCCGCACTGACCTGTGGATTAACGGTTTGCGGCAATGTTTCCATAACCGTTTCCGGCTGAGAGGATTCCGGTTTTACATCATTTTTCTGATCCGGAATATTTTCTTCCGCAAATTCAGGGTGAATGGCATAAATAGCAGCAAGTTCCTGTTCAATTTCAAAAGAAGATTTCATAGCGGCACGCAGTTCGGAAACTTTCAGCAGCACGGACAAAGTGGATTCGGTGTAAACACGCCGTTTTCCCTGCATGACAAAACCGATATATGTGGAGTATTTGCCAAGCCAGTCATTAATCGTAGTACGGGGAACGCCTACTTTTTCAGCTAATTCCATCACAGTGTAACATTTTGCCTCAGGCATGTCATAAATCCTTTCCTTTTAATACCATTCTTATATTTTCAACATCACTGCATATTTGTTTCATCAATGCTTCCGGGTTCGGAAATTTCTTTTCCGGACGGATAAATTCCACCACGTGGACCGCTACATTCCGATCGTATAAATTACCTTTGAAATCAAGGAGATGGGCTTCGATCCGAACAGGGCCGTTATTCAAAAACGTGGGGGCTTTACCGATTTGCAAAGCTGTGGCATGCCGTTTCCCGTCAATAATCGTAAAGGCGGCATAAACACCGCAGGGCGGCAACACGCCATATTCCAGTTCAATATTGGCTGTCGGATGTTCCAATTTTGTTCCGGCAATACCGAAACCGGAAACAACAGTTCCGTAAAACATAACATCATCCCCCAGAAAAGCCCTCGCTTTTGCAAAATCTCCGGCGGCAATTGCCTGCCGGATGGAACTGGCACTGACGATTTCCCCATTCAGCACATATTCCGGTTCTGATTCAAAATGAATACCATGTGCTTTGCCATATGCAGCAAGAACATCCGTCGTACCATGTCCTTTTGCACCGCAATGGAACCGCTTTCCGACGCAGAAGCCGCACAATTCTGCCGGGGACTCCTGCAAGATATAATCAAAAAAATCCTCCGCCGTCATTGCCGCAAGTTCCGGTGTAAATGGCAGTGTTACAATAGCTTTGACACCACACGCCGCAAGGCGGGCAGCTTTTTCTTCCGGAGATAACATCAGGGTGGGCGCATGTTCCGGGTCAACAATGACTTTCGGATGCGGGGAAAAAGTCAGGACAACAGGGACTGCATCCATTCGTTCCGCCATTTTCCGGAGACGGCACAGCAAATGACGATGCCCCTGATGGACACCGTCAAAAATTCCGACTGCCATACAAAAACGCGTGATACCATGCTCTGCAAGGGCAGGAATTGAGGTTGTTTTCAAGATGGATATTTGTTCCGTCATTTTATCGTCATTTCTCCGTTATATGCCTAATATAGCACAAAAAGAGAAAAATGCAAATCCGTCATTTATCTTTTTTTGACGAAAGATCGTTTCTCATTATATGGTATTCAAAATGGCAAACAGACGGTCTAATTTACGCTGGGGCGTCAAAGAATCATCAATTCGCGGCACCATTCCATCCGGCTTGAGGAATGCGGTACCCCGTTCCAGATAGGCGCGACCATCATATACAGAAATGACATCCAGATTTTTTGCACTTGCCAGAATACGCAATTCCGTGACGGTAAGGTAATTTTCCATTGTTTCCGGGACCGGTCCGAACCGGTCTGCCAATTCCTCCCGACATGCCTGCACTTCCTCCGCTGACCGGCAAAGGGAAAGTTTCCGGCAGACCCGGAACCGCATGGAAGGCGACTGGATATAATCCGGGGGTACCGCCGCACCCAGAAATCCGTGCGCAGGTTTGAACGCAAATTGGAGGAAATCCAAATTCAATGCTGTTTGCTTTTTCTGTATGACCCGATCTTTTTTATTGAGGTTCGCCACGCAGTCACGCAGCAATTCACAATACAAATGGAAACCGACAGCATTGATCTGACCGCTTTGTTCCGCCCCCAGGATACTGCCCGATCCGCGAATTTGCAAATCACTCATTGCCAATTGGAAACCGGCACCAAGCTGGGTATATTTCCGCATAGCGGCGATTCGTTCCCGGGCATTACCGGTCAGAATTCCGGAACGGGGAAGAAGCAAATACGCATACGCCTGTTTTGTCCACCTTCCGACACGCCCACGGAGCTGATACAATTCCGCCAGTCCGAACCGGTCCGCACGGTCAATGATGATGGTATTGGCATTGGGGATATCCAATCCGGATTCGATAATGGTGGTACAGACAAGGATCTCGATTTTATTTTCAATGAAATCACTCATCACATTTTCCAACTGATCTTCCGGCATTTGACCGTGTCCGATGCCGACGGATGCTTTCGGGAACATTTCTTTGATCTTCGCCGCCGCTTCTTCAATTCCCTTCACCCGGTTGAAAAGATAATAAACTTGTCCGCCGCGTCCCAATTCACGGGCAATGGCATTCCGGATCACTTCCTGACTTTCCGGCACTATTACGGTTTGGACAGGCATCCGCTTGACAGGTGCGGTAAGAATGGTACTCATATCCCGCATCCCAGCCATAGATAAATAAAGGGTACGGGGGATCGGCGTGGCAGTCATGGTCAACACATCGGTTTCCACACGCAGCCGTTTCAATTTTTCTTTATGAGCGACGCCAAACCGCTGTTCTTCGTCAATAATGATCAAGCCGAGATTTTTGAATTTCACATCATCCTGCACAAGGCGGTGTGTACCAATGACGATATCCAGCGAACCTTCCTCCATCCGTTTCAAAATTTGCGTTTGTTCTTTTGCGGTACGGAAACGGCTGAGTTGTTCGATCAATACGGGGAATCCGGCAAATCGTTCCAGAAAACTGTAATAATGCTGCTGGGCAAGGATCGTTGTCGGCACCAGAACCGCAACCTGTTTCCCACCCATGACACATTTAAAAGCGGCACGCATGGCAAGTTCTGTTTTGCCGTATCCGACATCCCCGCACAATAAACGGTCCATAGGTTTCACCGATTCCATATCTTTCTTGATTTCATCGGCGGACCGGAGCTGGTCGGCAGTCTCCCGGAACGGGAATGCCTGTTCAAACAACCGCTGATCCAATGTATCGACAGGGAACGGTTCCGCCTGGATGCTGGTTCGCAACGCCTGCATCCGGAGCATTTCATATGCCATATTCTGTACAGAAACAGCAGCGGCGGCACGTGTCTTTCCCCAACGTGTCCCTTTATAATTGCTCAATGCCACCCCTTTTTTACCGGCTCCGATGTAGCGGGATAGCAAATGTGCCTGCCATAAGGGAACGTGAACGATCATGTCGTCATCAAATTCCAGCGTGATCATTTCCGCTTTGGCTCCTCCGGATTCCACTTCTTCCAATCCGCGGAATATACATATGCCATGATCCAGATGGACTGCATGATCCCCTTCATTCAAATCAGCGGCACTGTCTGCGATCCCGACGGAACCGGTATCATTTTTATTATCCTCATCCGGAGCATCGGCACCACTTCTCATGCGGACAGGGGACGCAAAGACTTCCTGTTCCGTCAGGAGCAATAATTTTTTTCCGGGACAGAAAACACCGCCGGGGAGATATTTTTCTTCCAGAACAACCGAGTCGGACTGTTCCAGTTTTGCTTCTCTGATCCATTCCTGAAAATGTTTTTTATCCGCTTCGGAACGACAGAGCATAACACAGGAATATTTATTTTCCAACACCAGACGGCGTGTTGTTTCCTGCATCCATTGCCGTCCTAATTCCGTAAATGCTTTTTCGCCGCCTTTCGGTAATGCCTTTTCCAATTGTTTGTGCATGGAAAATACGGGAGGCGTTGTGACCTTTTCCTGTAAAGCCGACTCCACATCATCATAAAACGGAACCGTTTTTTTCCCGAAGGATTGGAGGAAAGCATTCCATTTTTCCAGCGCATCAGGCGCAAACCGCTCCACATGCATCTGCAAAACTTGAGGGAATACGGGAATCAGATAAGGCGACCACTCTGTAAGATATTCGCTGATATTTCCGGATTCCAGAAACTCACTGCCGCTGCCGGACCGCAAGATGATTTCGTAAGAATCCACCGTTTCTATACTGCGTTGACTTTCCGGTGTAAATAAACGGATACTCTCCACTTCATCCCCGAAAAATTCGATCCGGGCAGGATATTTTGCAGAAGGTGAAAATACATCCAATATCCCGCCCCGACGGCTGAATTCACCGGGAACATATACTTCCAGTTCGTCATCGTAATCCAGTTCCGTCAATTTCCGTGCCAGATCCGCCACTTCCAGTGTATCGCCGCACCGGATGGTAAACGAACGTTTCCGCATTTCTTTTGCAGCAGGAACCGGATTCAAAACGGCGGGGACAGAAGCAAACAGAATATCGGGCGGATTTTGCAATAGTTGATATAACGTTTCCGCTCTGGAACAATCGGTGCCGGATGCACTCTGTAATTCACCGGTCCCGTCAGGCAGAAGCAACACAGAAACATTACGTCCCGCAGCATTTGCCCAATGACGGAAGGAATTACAGGCATTTTCAGCGGCAGCCAGAGTGGAAAATACAGCAAGAAGCGGTAAACGTTTTTCGCCGCTCAATAACAAAAGCAAAGGGGAGACCGATAATTCATCCAGCGGTCCGATCCCATGGGAAACGGGGCGGACCGCTGTGGAAAAAAGTTTATCTCTCCATCCTGCGGCACTCATAATCAGGCATAAAAGCGTTTATAAACGCCGAGGAAAAAGAGTGCAAGGATCAAAACGGGCAGAATCCATTTACAATAGAACTGAATCCAGGCGGGCATTTTCAGCCCGACCCCGGCATTGGTTTCCTCCATAAAATTCTTCCAGCCCCAGCCGGATTTCCAACAGCAGAACAGGACCAGATACAGACCGCCCAGAGGCAACAGGATATCGCTCAGAATATAATCTTCAAAGTCGAGAATCGTGGAACCTTTTCCCAACAGCTGAACGTTTTTCCACAGGTTGAATCCCAATGCACAGGGCAGAGAACCGATGGCAATCGCAACAAAACAGAGAAGGGATGCCTTTTTCCGTCCCCAGCCACGTTCATCCACCATGAACGCAATCAGATTTTCAAAAACCGCAATGACCGTTGTCATAGCCGCGGCGCAGAGGAACAGGAAGAAGCAGATACCCGAAATCTGCCCGCCGGGCATGTGATAAAATACCGCCGGCAGGGATACAAAAATCAACCCCGGTCCGCCGTTGGCAGGGATATTGTAACTCATACAGGCAGGGAAAATCACGCATCCGGAAAGCAAGGCAACTATGGTATCCAGAATGACGATCTGTACCGATTCACCGGTCAGCGAACGGCTTTTATCCGTATAACTGCCGAAAATGGCAATGGAACCGATCCCGATACTCAATGTAAAAAATGCCTGTCCCATGGCAGCCGGAATTGCTTGGAATGACATTTTGGAAAAGTCGGGATAAAGGTAGAACTTCATAGCCGCCTTGGCTTCCGGAAGGAATAAACCTCTAAAACTCAATGCAAAAAGCAGGACAAACAAACCACCCATCAGAACTTTTGTGATCCGCTCCACACCCTTCTGCAAACCGATATAACAAACTGCACTTCCGGTAAGGACAACAATCAGCATCGGCACGACGTTACTCATGGGGCTTGCCAGCAATGCATCGAAAGCCGCACCGGCATCTTTGGGTGTGACCGTATTCATAGCACCGGTAATATACCGCCATGTATAATACAAAAGCCATCCGGCGACCGTGGTATAATAAATCATAAGAATCACGGATCCGCTGAAGAATATCCCGCCGGGGATATGCCAGGGGAATTTGCTTTGCGGCAATGTTTTATAGGCACCGAAAAGCGAACGTTTTGATGCTCTGCCGACAGCCAGTTCCATTGTCATGACCGGCAATCCGAGGATCACCAGGAACAGCAGATACAGCAACACAAAAGCCGCGCCGCCGTTTTCTCCGACCACAAAGGGGAATCGCCATACGTTTCCCAAACCGATGGCACAACCGGCAGTCAAAAGAAGAAAGCCTAATCTGGAATTCAAAGTTTCACGTTTCATTATTTATTATTCCTTATCAAAAAGCCAGCTGGAAAGATAACGTTCTCCGCTGTCCGGAAGAAGTACAACGATCCGTTTCCCGGAAAATTCTGCCCGTTTCGCTAATTCCAACGCTGCAAACAATGCCGCACCACCGGAAATACCAATCAAAATTCCTTCCGATTTTGCACAATTACGTGCCGTTTCCCCCGCATCTTCCCAACGGATCGCCATCACTTCATCAATGATTTCACGATTCAATACGGAGGGAATAAAATTCGCACCGATCCCCTGCAATTTATGGGGTCCTGCCTGACCGCCGGAAAGCAAGGGAGAATCAAATGGTTCCACTGCAATAATCTTGCAATCGGGAATCTGTTCTTTCAAGACTTCGCCGACTCCGGTCAGAGTTCCGCCTGTCCCGACTCCGGCTACAAACGCATCCACCTTTCCATCACAAGCCTGCAGAATCTCCAGAGCTGTGGTACTGCGGTGAATTGCCGGATTGGCTTCATTTTCAAATTGACGGGGCATAAAACTGCCCGGATTTTCCGCGATGATCTCATTTGCCTTTGCAATAGAACCGGTCATTCCCTCTGCGCCCGGTGTCAACACGATTTGTGCGCCGTAAGCGGCAAGAAGTTTCCGCCGTTCCACACTCATGGTATCCGGCATGGTAAGGATGAGACGGTATCCTTTGACGGCAGCGGCAACTGCCAGACCGATCCCCGTATTTCCACTGGTGGGTTCCACAATCAATGCACCGGGCTTGAGCAAACCTTTCTGTTCCGCCTCTTCGATCATTGCGATTCCGACACGATCTTTTGCACTGCCGCCTGGATTCCGGGATTCCACTTTGACCAATATTTCGGCATTCCCGGTATTCAGTTTATGCACGCGGACAAGGGGCGTATTTCCCACTGTATCCAGAATAGTATCAGCGATCTGTTCCATAAATTTTCTATTTCCTTTCCTGTACGGATAATTATTTTGCAATTGCCGTTATTTTACCCGGTTTTCCGTGATATTTCAACGTTTGAATACGGCATCCTTTTTTTTCCAACATAGCACGGATACTGTCACTCCCGCAAAAATGCGCCAAGCCGACCAATACCATACCGGTCTTTTTTTCTGCCAGCATGGCAAATAATTTATCCGTCATTGCCTGATTGCGTGCCACGATCAGAGCCTGATAAAAACGGGGAGTTTTTTCTTTACATTCCCGGTTGAGTTCCGCTAACAGCGTATCATTTCCGGTACGGTACACTTCAAGCAGTGTTTTCAATTCTTCCAACGCTTTTTTACGGTCTTTATAAAAATCTTTCAGCACAAAAATAATATCGGCTTCCTGTTCCGGAGCGGCAATAACTGCCAACTGTGACGCCACCGTTTCCAAAGAACGCATTTCCATGTTCCGGTTTGCCACAAAACGCTGAATGACTTTCTCCATACCGTGAATGGTCTGAAAACCTTCCTGCTGCACAAATGCCGCAGAAATTAAACTGAAAAATGTCCAGGGTTTCATGAGCTTCAACCGATCCTGATTCATCATCGGCGAAGTTTTCTGTATCACAGTGCAAAGATCACGAAATACCTCATTGCCTATCATATCAGGCAGAAAAACTTGACTTTCCCGCGGGTAAAATCCCTGCTTCATCATAAAACCCATTGCCGCAAATGGAGATGGATAGGCAATTTCAAATACCAGATAATCCGATTTTGCAAGCGTATCATCGTAAACAGAATCAAGCGGGTACATCTCCGGACGACATGCGTGGACCGTTCCGGCAAGATATAATTTCCCCGGTTTGGCAGGGTGTGTCACTTCCCAAATCAAAGCCGCAGTCTGCTTTTGCGGTGCCGTCTGCGCATGGATCACCCCATACCATCCGCATACAAACAAAATGATAAAATACAATGCAATCCGTTTCATGATTCCGTTACTTCTTGCTTGTGAAAGGCGTTATTACATGGGCGGGATATCCAAATCGTCACCGGCCGGAGCTTTTGCATTTTTTCCGCCGGAAGCCGGAGCAGCTTTTTTACCCCCTGCGATACCGGCATACTCGTCCAGTTTCTGGATTTCCTTTTCCAATGCTTCAATTTCTTTTTCGTATCTTGCGCGGAAATCTTTATGTGTTTCCCGTTTCAGGTAATATTCAACATTACTGATTTTCTTTTTCAGACGGGCAACAGAACGATCATGTTTGGATTTGATACCATCCTGAATTTTTTTGATACGGAGATTAAGCCGTTTCTTCTTGCTTGCATTTGAAGTGGAAGCAACTTCCTCTTTCAGTTCTGCCAGCTTTGCCAAATCACGGTAATAAGGATTATTGGTATCAATTGCAGTTTTATCATCCTTTTTTGCGTCTTTCGATTTCTCTTTTTTATCTTTACTCTTTTTATCCTCTTTTTTATCTTTACTCTTTTTATCCTCTTTTTTAGAGGACTTTTTACTGTCCTTGGGGGCACTGTAAAGATTTTCGGTTCCGGCAAAAATAAACATTGCCGCAAGGGAAAGACACATAATGAGTCGGGAGGTGTTTTTCATGATCGTTCTCCAATTTTATGATCGATTTTTATTTTTCTATCAGTAACATGTCATGTTTTTTCAATTTTACAAGTCAATTCATGGTGGAAACTGTATTATTTTGCAGATAATCCGCGCAATAAAGCGATTTCCTTACGGTAGCCTTCCAATTCATTCGGTGTTTCCAGAATAAACGGCAAATCTTTCAATGCCGGATGATTGATGACCTTTGCCACCGCATCCAAGCCAAGAGAACCGTTACCAATACATTCGTGACGGTCTTTCCGGCTGCTGAACGGCGTCATACTGTCATTGAGATGAATCGCTTTCAATCGGTTCAATCCAATGGTCTCATCAAAATGAGTCAACACCCGGTCAAGGTCATTGACCACATCATAGCCGGCAGAATAAATATGGCAGGTGTCCATACAAACCCCCAGGTTATCAGGAGAACCGGCAGAACGGATCATTTCCGCCACCTGTTCAAAGGTATAACCGATTTCCGAGCCCTTGCCCGCCATGGTTTCGATCAGAACCGTTGTATTTTTTGCGTGAGGCAGAATCGTTTCAAGAAAAACGTGCAGCAATTGTAAACCGGCGTCATCCCCCTGTCCCACATGGGAGCCGGGGTGAAAATTATAATAATTGCCGGGGATCAATTCCATGCGTTCCAAATCAGAAAGCATCAGCATCAATGCCAGATCCCGGGTTTTCTTTTCTGCACTGCAGGGATTCAAGGTATAAGGAGCATGGGCAACCAACGGCGCAAAATGATTTTCCCGCAGAATAACATTCAATTCTGCCACATCTGCCGGGTCAATCTCTTTTGCAGAGGCTCCACGGGGATTACGGGTGAAAAATTGAAACGTATCCGCCTGAAGGGAAAGCGCAGTGCGTCCCATTGCAGCATATCCGTCGGCTACAGAAAGATGACATCCGATGTGCATATGATCTTGACTCCTTTTCGTTCAATATTATATGGAAACCGGACGGCTGCCCGTCGTTTCCACATATTCATTTTCCAGTTTTTCATATTCCCCACAGGCATCCGCAAGACGCATCTGCGTGGAAAAAAGACATTCCATATCCCGGAACGGGCAGGAACCATCCGGTTTCGATGCGCCGCACGGACCATTGCTCATCCCTTTCGGGCAAACTTCCGGACACAGATACAGCGTTTGCGGTAAACGGCACCGGTCACAGGAACGACAGGAGAACAGGAATTTCTTTGTCAGTTTCCGTTCTCCGGGCGGTAATTCTGCGGCATGGGAAAACAATAATTCACCAAGGCGTTTCCGGAACAATTCTTTTTGTGTACATGGGGGAACCGTTGCATTTGTAATGGCAAATTCCTCCGGAAGTTGAACACTTTTCAACAAATCCTCAAACATATAATAACGATAGGGATAAGGTGCCAGATTCAAACGGTCATAGGCAGAACGGTATGCTTCAAACCAATCCTCAAACGAAATATTTTCACGGAAATCTGCACTTGTCCGGTGTAAAATACGTTCCAATACTTCCGGAGAATCGATCCCCGCAATTTGAACACCGCTGAACCCGAGCATTTTTGCACCGAGAATATGAAGCTGAAGACGGGAAAACTGTACCGATTGAAATTGAGCAGCAGTATATTGCAGTTCTTTCCGGAAAAGAGATTCCACATCGGGAGAAAGATGAATACCACGTATCTTCCCTGCACAAAGATCCGCCATGGTATCCGGCGTTAAATACAACAAACGGGCAAATACGGGGATATTGATATTTCTCCGCCAGAGATTCCATTGCACTTCCTGCAATTTCATCATATCCCAGCCCATTTGCGTAACCAGGAATTGTGCGCCGCAATTGACTTTTTTGACTGCTTTAAAATATTGTATACTGGAATCACATGGGGTATATTTATACGGATTCAAGGTCGCACCACAAAAAAGTTCATCTTCTCCGCTTTGCGCCAATGCCTGAAGTGTATTCACGCTTTCCAGAAAAAAAGTCTGCTGTATCCGGGATAATTCCATTCCGTCTCTGACACACCCGGAAACAGAACAAATATTTTTGATGCCGTGCGATAACGCATGTTTTGCTTTTGCAACCGACTGATTCAAATCGGAATTCCGCCCGGATAAATACAATAAATGAGCAGAAGCATTGTCACGGGTCAACTCCCCGAGAAATTGAACCGGATCCATAATATCCACCGGATCTTCTGTCTGGATCAATGCCAATGATGCCGGTACTTTGGACGCGGCTGCAACATAGGCATAATCGCTGTTGCGCTGCACCGCATGTTCCAGTTTTGTATCGGCGGACGGCGCATGGATTTCTGCCAGGATCTGAAATTCTCCGTTTTGAATACGTTCACGGAAAATATTCTGTCGGGAGCCTGAAAAATTCAGTTCCATTTGAATGGAATCTCGGTATTTTAACATCGGTTTCTCTCCAAAAAGTCACGAATCAGGTCGTTCAAATGTTCCGGACTGTCTTCCAATAAATACCGCCCGGAACGTTTTAAAATGTGTAATTCTGCTTCGGGAAAATATTTCATCCAATGACGCAAACATTTTTTCCCGTATAACCAATCATGTTTCGCCCAGAAAACAGCGGTCGGCTTATCCCGCAGCAGCCATAGCCCGGCTTCGATTTCGTACATACTCATGGCAGAATCAGAATCGGGACCATTGGGAATATCTTCCACAAAGTGTTTGATCGCTTCATAATCTTCCGGGTTCCGGAACGGCAGTTCATAACATTCCCGCAGCAACCGGGGGGCAAAAAACAATTCCCAGAACATCAGTTTGCAGCGGCGCAGTAAAAAATCTTCCAGCCATTTATGCCGGCAGATCTGTAACCGGAACGGGAGATTGAAATCGGAAAAATCCATGGCATTCATCATAATAAATGCACGAACCTGTTCCGGATTCCGGACCGCATACCCCACCGCAATGGAACTGCCGCGTCCATGAGTAATGAATGTAATATCTTTCAAGCCGTTCCGGGCAATAAAGGATTCCAGGATCTCAATGTGCATTTCCAGCCGGTAATCAAAATCCTGCGGCTTATCCGATAAACCCAAACCGATCTGGTCGATCGCTATCACACGGTGATTCATGGAAAAGTCACGGATGATATGGCGGAATGAAAAAACCCACATCGGACATGCATGCATCAGGAGCAATACCGGACCGCTTCCTTCGTCCACGTAATGAATCTTATGCGGTCCGAACTTGAAATAGCGGGACTGATAAGGAAACATGGAACGGAATTCCGGTGAATCCGTAGTAAGCATTTGATCCGCAGACACTGTCATTTACCCCATATAAATCTGATCTGTATTTCCGGTACGAAAAACGATGCTTAATCCATATTTGTGTTCTCTTTCGGAAAACTCAATTTCAATTTTCCATCTTCCAGTTCGATCGTTTTTGCACGTTTCAGAATCCGTTCCATTTCTTCATTGCGGAATTCCGGTGCCAGCTTTTTCAAAATATATTTATTAAAAAGATTGCCGGGAACCGGACAATAACCAATACGACCGCTTTTTGCTTCAAAACGCAATGCAGCAGACTCATCCGCTGTCAACAGCGTGCCGGTAAATTCAATACGGAGCGGGATGTAACCGAACGCAGTGGAGAATACTACAACCTTCATATTTGCTCCGGCGGCAGAAACCATGACGTTATTGACAACAAATTTATGTCTGATATTATCAATGATTTCTTTGCTTTTGGATTTTGCGGAGGAAGCAGCAGGTGCTTTCTCTTCCGTCTTGGCGGCAGAATCAGCAGAAGCAGCAGGTGCTTTTTCATCCGTCGTTGCAACGGCATCCGATTTTCCGAAGAAACGTTTCTTCAAAAGGATGTTGATTTCATCCATAGTAAATGCCGTATCAGGCAGCAGGGAAGTCAATTTTTCCGCACCGATCTTGGAAACTTTAACTTCTGCGTCTTTCAACAATTCAGAGGGAGCCGCTTTGTAAACAGGCAAACGGTAAGAAACAAAAAAGGAAGCGACAGCACCAACCAATGCAACAATAATCAGGATAAGGAAAATTTTACGTATGATCTTACCAATAATTCCGCTATTTCCCTTCTTCTGATTTTTTGCCACAGTATCAGGGTCCATCGCATTCATATCGATTTTTTCTCCACAGCCGCGGCAAAAAATTGCCCCCATCTGATTTTCAAAACCGCATTTTGCACACTTGATCAACATTTTTTTGTTCTCCTATGTTTTAAAGTTATATGTTGTCATCAGCAGTATATGCGGTACTATAGCACATGAAAACGATTTTTCCAATCCGGGAATCATATATTTCAATCAGTAAAATCCGGTTGCACGAAAAAAAAATGAAAAAAAATGGCCTCTTCGACGGTTTATGCCATAGAATCAGATCTCCTTTGAGCTTGAAATTTTCCGGCAGTTGATAGATTTTCAATTTGAAGTACTCACGAAATCATGTAAGAAAAGACTCAATGTCCGAAAGAATTTAGAATCACTGTTAGACCAGCCCTGACAGGGCGGCAAGAGTCAAACAGCCCAGGGTGAAGCGCAGCGTAACCCTGGGAATATGACATCGAACTACATTAACCAAGACCGGCATTG
>JAFVSW010000307.1 GCA_017503545.1 Lentisphaeria bacterium
GTACAGGCATTGGACCACATTCTCTATGACAGCCACCGCGTTGACGGCGTTTCGGTAGAAACGGACGGCATCGTGGTGGCAATGACATTCCCGGAAACATCATTGCATTGGCGAATATGTCATTCCGTGCCGGAACGCCATATCCGCCAATGCCGGTCTTGGTCAATGTCGTTCGACGTTTTTATCCCCAGGGTTACGCTGCGCTTCACCCTGGGCTGTCTGACTCTTGCCGTCCTTACAGGACTTGTTTTACAGCAAACCTGCGTCTTATCCGGATATTGAGTTTTGTATCAATATTATTTTGAAATATTTTATGGGATATCTGTATCTTATTTTTGACTCTACCATAAAAATAAATTTTCTTTGAGCTTAACGGTATCTGTATTTTATGTCTTTCCGATTTTAATACTTTTGAGTCTACATCATAAAAAACATCAATGTCCGGTAAAACACGGGTATAATGATAAATCAGCTCTTGAAAAGGCGGCACAATCCTGGGGCTAATGCATAACAGATCACAGGTATTTTTATGCATGATTACGGCATAAAATGTGGAAATACCAAATTTTTTCTGAAAAAGTTTGCATAAAATTTGCATAAAAAAATAAACGGGATCTCTTGTTTTTTTCAAAATTTGCAGTATAAATATTCAACAGATATGCAGAAGTAATATGAGGCGATTTCCGGTATAAACAACGTTATGAAATTCAGACAGTAGTTAAATACAGTCTGAAATCCCGACTGCCGGGAGTTTCAGTACATTTTTTTAACAGAAAGGACAGGATGATGGAAAAGATGCTCGGGAGGCAAGGAGACAATAACAAAGCATACAGCTATTTTACCTTGATCGAACTTCTGGTGGTCATTGCGATCATTGCCATTCTTGCGGCGATGCTTCTGCCTGCATTGGGCAGAGTGAAATCCACGGCAACTGATACGAACTGCAAGAGCAATCTGAAAAACTTCAGTGCCTGTTTTGCACAATATTACGGAAACTTCAATGATTATTTTCCGCCGATTTGCGATGGTTACTATGGATCACATACGGGTTTGAAATCATGGGCATGGCAGTTTTATAATCTTGGATATGTGAAAGATGCAAAATTCATGTATTGTCCCACCACAAAACCTCTGCTGGATCCCATTACGTTCGGTGCATGGAATGAACCGGGTACGATCTATAACGGTGTATACCACAACATTTCTTATGCCATGAATGGTACGTTAGGCGGATGCAATTATCAGGCTACTACGCTGAAAAAAGTTGTTAAGGTTAAACGGGCTGCCAATAAATATCTGGTTATGGATTCTGCCGTGAAAGATGCCGGTGTATGGAAAGGCAGTGCGCATTTCAGTAATTCATTGATCCCGAGCAATCAAAGCTACTGGAACGTTATGGCAGCTCCTCACAGTAAAAATGGCGATGTGCTGAATTACCGTTTCGGTTCGACCAATATTCAGTTTGTGGATGGTCATGTGGGGCAGGTCAAAAATGCCACTTCTGTTACGGTGACCACATCTGCCAATAATTTCAATCCCTGATCCTGTTCAGAAAAAAATTGCCTGATTTACCGGTGATTTTTTTCTATCTGCAATGCAAGTATTATGCAAAAGAAATTGTTGTAATTTATGAAAAAGAATGGAATCAAACAAATTGCAGCCGAGGCAGGATGTTCCTTTGCAACGGTGTCCCGGGTATTGAACAACCGTCCGGGGATATCGGAACCGGTGCGCAGGAAAATTCTTGAAATTGCGAATGATCTGGACTATACGAATTCGACAAAGAAGCGTATTGTTGCGCTGCTGGTGCCGTTGGATGCCGATGGATTTGATGAATATTCCATGCATTTGATGCGTATGCTTCTGCTGGAACTTCACAAGGCGGGATTTTATGTGAATGTACTGTTCAATGAAAACATAGAGATTCTGGGGGAGAATTATATCAGCGGTATTATATCTATTAATGTTTATGATAATTTTGCCGGAGTAAATGGCAGAAAGATCAAAGTTCCCATGGTTTGTGTGAACGATTACGGCAATATGGAGGAAGATATTCATGTTGTTTATTCGGATGACACACGTGCGATTTCCGATGCGACAAGTTATCTGATGAAATGCGGGCATAAATCCATATATCTTCTGACGAACAGTACGGACAGTATGAGCAATGTAAACCGGATCCGTGCGTTCCAGGATTGTGTCAGCCATTATGGATTGGATAAGAATCATTGCGGCGTGATGCTTGTCCGCCGCCGTTTTCTCTATACATGCCCGACGGATGATTATGTGAAACGACTTCCGCCGGACTGTACTGCATTGATTTCAGCGACAGAAGCCCTTGGTCCGGCATTATACGAGTCTTTGCAGCGATTACGACCGGATGTTATGCTGCTGCCCTGGGGATTTTCCTGGGATAAACGATTCAATGCATTGAAGATTCCGTATATTCATCAAAATTTCAAATTATTGGCGAAGAAGGCGGTGGAAATGCTGCAACGTCAGATTGAAGGGAAACAGGTTGTGAATACGGCAGTGCCCTATGTATTCAAGAAATCGGGGCGCAAGATTATTCCATAGGATTTTCCGTTTTGCATTTAATTTGCATGAAAAAGCGTGCAATGAATCTTTACTAATCGGGAAATTGAGTTATATTAAAACACTCATAAGAAAGGATCGTTATATTATGAGCAAGAAATTAAAAGTCGGTGTCATCGGTTGTAATCCCGGGCTCCGTGCGCATCTTCCGTTTGCCTTACTGCCGGCGGACCGTGCGGAGATCGTGGCAGTGGCGGATCATGATCCGGAAATGATCGAAAAATCCAAAGAGGCATACCCGGAGATTCAGAAGAATGCGGTTTATTATGACAACGCATCGGATTTGATCAAAGATCCCAATGTGGAAGCTGTCTTCATCATGGTGCGGGATCATTATCACAAGGAGATGGCAGTTGCCGCATTGGAAGCGGGGAAAGCGGTTTATCTGGAAAAACCCATGGCGATTACGCTGGAAGAATGTGATCAGATCCTTGAAACGGCATTCCGCACGAAAAGCAAATTGTTCGTGGGGCATAACATGCGTTATATGCAGTTTGTCTTGAAGATGAAAGAGATTATCGACTCCGGTTTGATCGGGGATATCCAGTCCGTCTGGGTACGGCATTTTGTCAATTACGGCAGTTGCTATTTTCATCACTGGTGTGCGGAACAGAAAAACTGTACCGGTTTGCTGCTGCAGAAAGGGGCGCACGATATTGATATTATCCACTGGCTGACGGGTTCGTATACGAAACGGGTTGCCGCCATGGGGCGTTTGTCTGTGTATAATGAAGCACCCGATAAATTGAAGCCGGGGGAAAAACCGGATCGCAGGGCGGCATTCCGTCCGGACTGCTGGCCGCCGAAAGAAGTCAAGGGCTTGAATCCGGCAATGGATGTGGAAGATCACAACATGTTGATGATGCAGCTTGCCAACGGGATACAGGCGACATATATGCACTGTATGTACGCACCGGATTCGGAACGCAATTATACGTTTATCGGGACAAAGGGGCGTATTGAGAATATTGGGGATATGGACTACGAAAACGGAGTGGAGATCCATGTCTGGACACAGCGCGGTTCCCGGAGAAAGCCGGATATCATTTACAACCTCAAGGCAGAAGCCGGGGGACACGGCGGTTCCGATGTGAAAATCGTCCCGGCATTCGTGGATTTTGTACTTGATGGCAAAAAGCCGGAAGTATCTCCGATCGATGCCCGTAATGCGGTTGCGGCGGGATATTTCGGGCATAAATCCATGCGTAACGGCAGTATGCCATTTGAAATTCCGGAAGTTCCGGCGGAGTGGAAAGAGTATTTCGATCACGGTCAGTTGAGCTGAGATTTGCATAAAGTTTGCAGAAAAAAACAGACACAATCTCTTTACAAGTCGGAAAAAGATATTATAATATCAGAAGTTATACGAATATATTCAGAACCCCGATCAAAGAAAGGATCAGAAAATGAAACAGTTGTTGCTGTTTTTATCTGCAATTTTTGCAACGGCAGTCTTTGCCGCAGAGGAGAAGAAAGATCCCTCACTTCTCTTTTATGCATCTTATGACTCTTATTCCGCCAATGCAGATTTTGCCAAAGGACACAAACACACTGCAACCGCATCTTTGCGCGATTTGCAGCTGCGTATGCACGCCGGTGTTGCCGGTAAGGGTAATGCGCTTGAACTTTCCAACCGGGAATCGGCAAGTTATTTTGCCCCGGGGAATATTGATCCCCGTCAGGGAACGGTCATGTTATGGGTAGCATCGAAAAACTGGGCTCCCTCCAATGCAAAATTTCAGATCTTTTTTCATGCACGTCTCACCGGCGGCTGGCGTTTGCTGATCTATAAGTTCATCAAGCCGGGTTATATCCGCACGGCATTGATCTACAAGAATAAAGAATATGCCATCAATATTCCGGTGAAAGACGTGGATTGGTCTTCCGGCAAATGGCATCAGCTGGCGGTGACCTGGGACAATACCAGGATCACGTTCTATATGGATGGCAAGAAAGCCAGACAGGTGCAATATACGAAGAATCCGCTGACATTCAAAGCGGCGGACTTCCCTGCAAAAATTGAAAAATGCAACTTTGTGATCGGAGCCGGCGGTATTGGTTTCTCGGTCAATCCGGAACACAAAACTGCTATTGATGAAGTCAAGATTTACAACCGCATGATCTCCCCGGATGAGATCCGGAAGGAGTATGAAAAATTTTTCCCCCCTCAGACCGGAGCCGCTGACCGCCCGATCGTTTCCGTCCCCAACGGCTCCGCAATCAATCTTGACGGAAAAATCGACAAAAAAGAATGGGCAGATGCCTCTGTTGTCCCGGTCATCAATCTGCTGCAGAAGGGGATCCAGAATTACGGACCTTTCACCCGCGTTTATTTGAAACAGGATGCGGCAAATTATTACTTTGCTGCTGAAGTCATGGAAAAAGCCGGGCGCAGTGTTGTCACGGGCGATGATAATGTGGATATCTGGCGTGATGATTGTGTGGAATTGCATTTTTTCTCTCCGCAGAACAAACATTATTATCAGTATATCATCAATCCCCGCGGGGCATTGTTTGATTCGTTCCAGACGCCGAAAGACATTCAGATGTATTCCTACGTTCCCGGTGGCAATATGGCATATCAGAGCAAGGCAAAGAAAGCCGTATTCAACGGGGAAAAATCCTGGAGTGTGGAACTTGTCATTCCCAAAAAATCCATGAAATTCGGGAAAGAAATCTGGGCGAACTTCTGCCGTACCAGCTACGGCGCCAAGTCTTTCGTCACTTGGGCTCCGGGCTGCCAGAGTTATTTCCACATGGAAAAATTCGGAAAACTCGTCATGGGCGGCAAGCCGGGCAGACTGGAAAACTTTGCGTTTCAGGACGGCAGTTGCAAAGTGGATTTCAACGGCAGGGATATTTGTATTTATAACAATGATCACAGCCGTTTGAATTTTACGGATGGCAAACTGGAACTTCCGGCAGGTCTTTTCCGTTTGGAAAGCAAAGGGAAAAATTGGAATTATGTTTTTCCGTTCTTTATCAAAAAAGATTTTGATTTTTCATACAGCAGTCTCCATTCCAAAAAGAGCATAGAAGTCAAAATCAATCTTTCTTCGGCTTCCAAAACGGTCCGTGATCAGCTCGCCAAAGGCTTGCCGGTCATTGTTACGCTGGAAAAGCAGGATGGCAGTATTCTTACTCAGAATAAAGCCACTGTCAAAAAAGCGGAAGATACCGTAACGCTTCCGCTGCCCCGGAATCCGGTTCGGGGTATTTGCAACATCCGGGTGGCATTTTCCGCCGAAAAAGAAAAAGTCAATGCCATCAAAAAATTCCGGATTCCGGATATGACTCCGTTCCTCAAGAAAGTGGCGGATGATCATGCCATTCCCACACCGTGGACGGCGATCAAACAGCAGTCCAACGGCAAATTTGAGATGTTGAGCAAAACTTTTGCGTTCGATAAAGGTCCGTTCCCGACGGCGGCTGCGATCGATGGGAAACCGGTATTCAAATCGGCACCTGTGATGATACTCAACGGCAAAAACATCGCATGGGGTCCGGCAGTTGTCAAAGAAAATACCGGTGACCGTGTGATTTTTGAAGGTACGGGCAAAACGGAAGGATTTACATTCCGTTACCGTTCTGAACTCTGGTTTGACGGTATGGTCAAGACCGATATTTTCATGGATGGTAAAAAAGCGATCAACTCTCTGAAAATGAATTGGAAAGTTCCTGCTTCACAAGCACAGTATCTTCTGAATCCCCTCTTTACCAAATGGCAAGGGAAGGACGGAGAAAAATTGAGTCTTCCCTATTCCTTTGGTCAGGATTTCATGCTGTGGACAATGGGGCTTAAAGAAGGTCTCTGCTTCCATCCCCAGTCCCAGGCGAACTTTTTCAATGCCCGTAATCATAAGAATTACACCATTTCCCGCAAAGGCGATACGGTCAGTGTTGATGTGGACATCATCAGTAAAAAGGCAATGCTGCAGAAAACAGCAAAATATACCTTTGTTTTCATGCCGACTCCCGCCAAACCTTTTGACCCGAAATGGTGCGATTTGAATTACGGCGATCTGTGGGGCTATCAGAAACATGAAACATTCAAAGTCAACGGTTTCGGTGTGAATAAAATTGCTCAGCCTTACGACTTGGAACCGTGGACGGGATTGGTTCCCGCATTTCCGGAAAAATTTGCAAAATATGCGAAAGATCAGTTGAAAAAAGGATCCAGTTTCGTACCTTATTCCCAGCCCTGTTATATGGGTGAGATCGAAGAAGCATACGATTGGTTCTTCCCGGAATGTGAAACCAAACCGGATCATCTTGCCGGTACTGCATGGTCCCATAAGGAAAAACGCCTTTATAATTCACCTGCGGTCTGCGGCGATACGGAGTTATCACATCTTTTTGTATACCGTGCAGATAAGATCCTGACGGATTACCCGGATCTTTCGGGGTTGTATTACGATATCTGTCAGGGCAACATCTGCTACAATACCAGGCACGGACACGGCGGTGTGGATGCTTTCGGTCAGGAATATGCGGACTCCAATCTGCTTTCCCTGCGTTCCTTCTTCCTGCGGATCCGCAAAGTGGTAAAGAAGCATAATAAACTGCTGATTCTCCACGCCCATAACCGTTTTTCTCCGTTTACTCATGCATTCGGTGATGCCTGGTTCCCCGGAGAACAGTATGTGGTGAATGTCCATCAGAATCCCCATCATTTCTATTGTGATGGTATTCCCCTGCGTGAATATCAGAGTGCGTACAGTTCACAGACACACGGCTGTGCCATGATCCTGTTCTCCCAGCTCCGCCGTCAGATTTGGGTTTACAAGACACGCAATTATGCGGATGATGTACACACGATGATGTATCTGACCCCGGTGATGCTGCATGACATCAATACCGCTGTTACAGAAAGTAAACCGGCGTTGATCGGTAAGGTCTGGTCGATCCGCCATGATATGAAACTTTCCGATGCCGTATTCCACGGTTATTGGTTTGACAAGACGTATACGGTAAATGTGCCGGGCGTTTATGTTTCCTGGTATGAATTGAAAAATGCGCCTTATCGCCGTATGATTATCATTGGTAACATGAGCAGGACAGACCGGGTGGTAAAGCTTAACGGCGTTGGTAATGTTACGCTTTACGATCTTTGGAATAAGAATGCGGCGCAGAGTCCGGCATCGATTAAAGTCGGCAAAGAAACATTCCGTATATTCGGATTGAAATAATTTCAGCCGTAAAAACGGTATAAGGGACAGAAAATGTTTTACGATACGTTTCCTGTCCCCTTTTTTTTGAGCAGATTTATATTTCCCGGCAGCAGTAATAGAAATGAGATCATTGCATATATTGCATTTTTCTGTTCACATGCTATATTATTGAGGTAATTTCAAAACAGAAGGAAAATTATTATGGCAACACAACAATATTTCAAATTCGCAGAAAATGCCTGGAATCCGGATGAATGGATGATCGTACGCAGTCCGAGATGGACCGATGTCAGCCATTGGGAACAGAATGTCGATCACATCGCCAACTATGTACCTGCTGACCTTCGCCCGGAAGATATGCAGATGGGGAGAGACCGGACCGGCGAGACTTATATCAGTATGTTATTGAAACAGCCGGTAACCGGCAATGCTCAAATGGCAACCACTTGTTCGTTTGACGGCAGAATGGCTCCGTTGATCGTTCTTTCCCGGGAATTGGGACCGGTTCACCATGAACATCTGGAAGTTGTGGTTTATGACCGCGGTGTGAATTTGTGGCATCATTTTTACGAAAATGGCAAACCGTATTGGAAATTGATCTCTTTCCTTGATCTTGACCTGAAAGCCGGGGAAAAATGTGAATTGACTACTGAAATCCTGTTTGCCAAAAAAG
The DNA here is from genome assembly GCA_017503545.1 of Lentisphaeria bacterium. Lineage (GTDB taxonomy): Bacteria > Verrucomicrobiota > Lentisphaeria > Victivallales > UBA1829 > RGIG8244. The sequence goes on from JAFVSW010000307.1 coordinate 8,440, forward strand.
GCAAATTCCTGATCATGGGGTGTAATGGTAAAACATTCGGCTGCCGGATCGCGGATGATTGGCCGGAAACTTATTATGTCGGGTTCACGGCATGTGAAGGCAAAAACCGTTTTTATGACTTCACTCTTACACCCGGTTCCAGTGATTCACCGGTCATGAAAGAACGTTTTTCTGATTGATTTTTAAGAAGACTCTGATATTTTCCGGTTTTTTTTTCAATAATACTTGACATTTGAGAAATAAACAGTATATTAAAGTTATTCTGTATGCACCCATAGCTCAGTCGGTAGAGCAAATGACTCTTAATCATTGGGTCCTGGGTTCGAGTCCCCGTGGGTGCACCATTTTTGATTTTTATAAGTCCGGTCATAACAGACCGGATTTTTTTTGCTTGTTTCCTGTAAAAAATGAATATAGGACAAAAGATGTCCGGTATCATGTTGTATATTTGTTTCCATAATCATTCCCATTTATTCAAATGAATCAAGGAGATTTCTTATGGAAGTATTGCATTGCTCATCGGTGATGAGGAATATGGAAAAAATTTGCGGATTGGGAAAAGTTGATCCGGGAAGGAGAGGAAGATGCCTGGCTGAGTTTGCTGGAAATCCGCCCTGAATTTATGGAAAAATATCAGAAAAGAATGGTTGAAATTAAAAATAAATGAGGTGAATGTATGACAGAAGTAGAACGTTTGATTGGTGGTCTTGCAAATATCGTGGATTACGATATTGACAATGATTTTGACAATGAGGATATCGAACAATTACTTGCAGAAGGGATTATCAAACCCTCTGATATCGGGATGGCGCGTGCATCCGATCTGCTGATTAATGGTGTGTTTGATTATGGAAGTTATCCCTTTGAAACATTTTCCCATTATGAACAGATCCGGCAATTGGAATATTGTGCGGTGGAACCCGGCGATTTTCTGAATTGGGTGGATTTAAATACCTTTGAAAGCGATGACTGGCTTTATCTGCTGGAAGTTCTGCCACGTCTTGCCGATATGGCTCCCTGGGAAAAATTGCGGAAAGAAGGTTCTTTTAAGAGTTGGGCAGATTTTTTGATCAAGCGTCCGGAATATGCGGAATATGCAGATTGGCAACAGCTTTCCGGAAAAGGTAAAATCAATGATTTCTTTGATTTATTAGGCAGCAATGCCGCGTTTTACCCCTATTTGACCAATAAAGATGAATTGCAGAAAGCGGATTCTCTTTTGTGGGTGAAACTCATCGCACGCCGCCCGGAAGCCGCTGAATTTTACCCGTTGGATACTTTGGATGAAGTGGATGAAATCGAATTTTTACTTCTGCATCAGCCTCAATTGGTGGATCGGATTTCCTGGGATGACGCAAATCCGCCGGTAAAACTGTATATCCATAATCCGTCTCCGGAATTGCTGCAGGAAATCAACCCGTCTATGGCGTGGTATGTGTCTGCCGATATTGCAGAAAAATTACGCCCTGTATTGGAAAAAGTGCTGTATTATCAGCCGGATGACGCAAAGAAACAGGCGAATGTCATTGGACATAATTATGAAACTTACGCAGGTATATACAGTTTGCAAACAGCGGAACATGTGATTTGTGAATTTGCAAAAAGCATGAAAGATGCCGGTTTGGAATTGAGTATCCGGATTGCGTGATTTCAAAAGTCCGGTAAAATTTGAAACTTTGAAAATAAAAAAAAGGGAGCATTGCAGTTTGCTTTATTCGTTTTTTATGCTATTTTACTCATGAAATCAAAACGGATAAAATCTCTTTTTCTGCGGGGAATACAATGAGCAACGAACTGAAACAATATAATAACAACTTGTATGGCGCAATTCGTCAAGTGTTGGAAACGGCACGGCAGAGTGCTTATAAGGCGGTCAATTTCGCTATGGTACAGGCATATTGGCAAATCGGACGTCTGATTGTGGAAGATGAGCAAAACGGTGAAAATCGTGCAGAATACGGCAAGAAGGTGCTGGAAGAATTGGCAAAGCGTCTGACCGTGGATTTCGGAAAAGGTTTTGATGCCAGAGAACTGCGGCGGATGCGTCAATTTTATCTGCTGTTTACAAAATGGGACGCAGTGCGTCCCGAATTGAGTTGGACTCATTACCGCTTGCTGCTCAGGGTTGAAAATGAGGATGCCCGCAAGTGGTATATGGATGAGGCCGCTGCAGAAAACTGGTCCAGCAGACAACTTGAACGGCAGATTTCTGTATTATACTATGACCGGATGTTACTTTCCGCAGATAAACAGTCGACAAAGGCAGATGCAGAAGAAAATATGGCACTTGCCAAACTGGAACCTGAGAATTTTATCCGCAATCCTTATGTCCTGGAGTTCCTCAATCTGAAAGATTACCCCAATCTTCACGAAAAAGATATTGAGGAAGGATTGATAAACAATTTACAGTCTTTTCTGTTGGAACTTGGCAAAGGATTCTGCTTTGTTGCCCGTCAGAAACGTATCCGTTTTGAGGAACAGGATTTTTATATTGACCTTGTTTTCTACAATTGCATCCTGAAATGTTATGTTTTGATTGACTTGAAACTTGGCGAACTTACCTATCAGGATATCGGGCAGATGGATGGTTATATCCGTTTGTTTGAGGAACAATACCGTAAAGACGATGATAACCCTACTTTGGGTATCGTTTTATGTTCAAATCGCAATGAAGCGATCGTCAAATATTCGATCCTCAAGGAAAGCAAACAGCTTTTTGCTTCAAAATACTTGCTTCATCTTCCCAGCGAAGAGGAATTGAAGAAAGAAATTGAGCGGGAACGCAAACTGTTAGATGGTCGGGAATAATATCCCGGTCTATCGCCCGGTTTTATTGTATCTCGCTTAAACAAAACGACTGCCATTCCGAAACAACTGCAAAATGCCCCGAAAAAAGATAATAACTTGCGGCTTGTGCTGTTCGTCAGCGACTCAAACAACATCGACGCCTATGTAATCATGAGGAAGACTTTTTTGAAGAAAGTTTACATCTTGATCCACAGGCCCAATTACCCAAATGGCGTTTATACGAAGAATATTCCAACTGGATGCAGGAAAGTGGCTATAAACCATTAGGCAAGAGTAAATTCAATGCTGTCTTATTGGATTATTACAAAGACGCGATATATGAAGATCGTATTCGCAAACAGCAAGACATCCTGATCTGGCGCGGCATAAAAATGAAGTGATAACAGTGTTGTGATAACCATGATGAGACGTCCTATTACCCTTATAAGGAAATCTGAAATAATAGCATAAAAATAGGTTTTGTATATAGCAAATGATAGACTGCGCCTCATGCTCCCCATTTTTGCGTTTTCATGGATAAATCAGGAAAAATATCTCTTATTTTTCCGATTAAGACTTGCATTTTTATTTTTTTGTGTTAAACTACTTCAACATATTCTTAGCAGTCGAAATTTTACTGTTAAGAAATATGTGCTAATTGACAACCGTTATATTTCAGCAAATGTCTCGAAAACCCGCCAAGTAAGAAAGATTTTTTGCAGTAATCACAGGTGAAATATATCCGGTAGGATTGTGTCTACATGTCTTGCCGGACGTTTTCGTGCATGATTACTGCGGGTTCTTGGCGGGACCTTCGAGACAATGTTTGGAAACGTTCGGTTTTTTTATTACCTTCCAACAAAAAAGTTGCAAATTTTTAATGGTTGAATGTCGGCTTGGACTTAAAATGTCCAACGGGGTATTATAAAGTATGTCCGTTACAATAAAATTGTCGGATAAGGATGAGTGAAAATGCCAATAAGCAAAAAACAATTACAGCGATTGATTCGGCTGGTTTCTCAGCTGAAAGAGAATCGTTACCCTAATTGTTCGACTTTTGCATTGGCAATGCGGAAAGCTGATCTTGATGAAAACCTCAATGTTTCCTGTACTCCAAAGACCATCTTCCGTGATATTCAGACCTTAAAGAATGATTTTAATGCTCCGATCAAGTTCGACAAAGTTCGCAATGGATATTATCTCGCTCATCATGGCTGGAACTTCTCATGTCCGCAAATTTATGATGATTCAGAGATGTTGGCTGCAGTTATTGGGGCTCGGATCGCAGAACACATTTTTCCTGATCCAATGCAGTCACAAATTCGCAATGCGGTTGATTCTCTCTTAACGCACAACAATCCGGACTTTCTTGATAAAACGCAAATTGATTCTCTTGTAATCATTCCATCAAACCGTACAAAGATTGATGCGGATATTTTTATGGGCATGTTTTATGCCTGGCAGAATCACAAAGTTTGCCATGTGGAATACACGGATAGCAAAGGAAATATTACGGAACGCGACTTTGAACCTCATGCGCTGGTATTCTTTGACGGGGTATGGTATTCAAAAGGATATTGTCGTATCCGCAATGAAATGCGTACACTTGTATTACCGCGAATTCAGCATATTGAAGTTACACCTGAAGAGTTTGCACCTGATCCGGCGATTATAAAAACCGCCAATGAAGAAGGTATTTTTGATCCCGAAATGGTTGAGGATGTTGTGGTCCAATGTGATCATTACCTGGCAAACATCATTCAAACCCGTCCTTTGCATCCGGAACAGGAAGTTACTCCAAATATACCTGGATGTGAAATTCGAGTAAAAAGGATGTCGAAATATCGTCTTATTACATGGATAATGCACCAGTGTGGAAGAGCAATGATTGTCACTCCGGATGATTGTCGGAAACAAATTGCTTCTTTTGGAGAAAAAATAATACAAAAACATACATAAAAATAGTATACAGGATGGAGAAATTAAATATGGGAAGAAAAGTTATTGGAATTGATTTTGGAAGTAGTCAAAGTTCTATTGCCATAATGGATATCGGTTCGGTAGGAATGCCTGAACTTTTGAATGTTGGTGGAGGTCGCGGCGGAGTTACAATTCCGACATTATTGGCTCTTGATCCTAATGATGATACAGTAATTGCATATGGTAATAATGTGAGGAAACATTATAGAGAAGAAAAAGGAAGTATAAATTTTCAATCTCATTTCAAACGCAAACTTGGTCCCGGTAATAAAGAATACAATACATACTGCAAGTTATTCCTTAAAGAACTCGCTGAGTTTGTAAAAGAAAGGTTCGTCGTAAAAAGCCTTTCCAGTGAAGATTATGTCACATGCCTTGCTTATCCTGCCACTTGGAGCAAAGAACAAATAGCACTGCTAAAACAGTACGCTCAAGAAGCCGGATTCCCCGCTGATGATGAAGAAGGAATTTATGCTATTCCAGAACCTGTAGCTGCGATGTATACACTAACCGTGCAGTCATCTGAAAAATTAAGATTCGGGAACAAACCAGAGTATTATATGGTTATAGATTTTGGTGGAGGAACATTGGATATATGCATAATAAAAACTGGTATCCTTGGTACTAATCCTAAAATCATATCAACATCTGGAGATCCTAATCTGGGCGGAGAAGATTTTGATAAAATCATCAAACTTAAATTTTTCCGGAACAACAACGATTGCCTTAAAGAACAGGATTTGACAGAACGTGAAAAAGCTGAACTTGACGATAAAGTAAAAGAAGCAAAAGAAGCATTTTCTGAAAACTTTTTAATGAATGATGTTGCGACACATCCTTTTCACTTGTTGCGGGGACAGTATTCTTTAACCATGTCGAAACAAGAATTAAAGAATTTATGTACTGACAGTGCATATTTTGAAAGTATAAAAAAATCGATACACAAAGCTCTCGATAACGCAAATATAGGTATTGCTCAAATAAAAAAGGTTATTTTGACAGGTGGGTCATCTAAATGGTTTTTTATGCGAGAAATCGTTTCAAAAGAATTCGCATTGGAAGATAAACATATATTCCTTACTCAAAATCCATTTACGGATGTTGCTAATGGATGTGCGATTAATATTGCATTGCCCAAAGCATCTTCGGAAAATAAAGGAGTTTGGGTGAGTTATAAAATAGACGATGTTTCCAAGTGGTCTACACCTAAATGTATTCTTGCTCCCGGACGTAATATATCAACCGAAACAGAATTGATGTTTTTGGGTACTATTGTCGGGACACAATATGTAGCACCTTATAAAATTACCCTTGCATGGTGGACTGGCTTGGCAGAAGATAAATTAGAAAAATCTGAAGAAGAAGCCGTGATAGAGTTCTATGCTAGAAGTAATCTGCCGTTTATGTATAGGTTGCGAGGAGCGTGGCGCGGCTTACAAGGACAGGAAAATAAACAAATGCAAGATAGATACCAAATATATTTAAGATATCAAGAAGACAAAGCTGGCAGTAAAAAGTATCATTTTGAAATAATGGATGAAACGGCAGCCGCGAAGGAAGCCAAACGTTTGCGTGGAGAGGATGTTTCAAATGTACCGGATGGAGTCTGCGAAAAGGGAGATGTCCTTCCTGGTTTTATAAGTTATCGAGGTTTGGCTGGAGCAAAAACTCGTAAACTCATGCCGCTTGTAAATGGAGGAAAATAATCATGGCAGATTCAGCAGTAAAAAATATGGAAAGTTTACGCAAAGCTCGTGAAGCTATTGCGAAAAAATGCCATCCTGCATTTGATGAACTTTTAGCTTATTCTCTTGAGCGCCGCCATTTGGATGTTCCCGAGTTCAAAAGCATTTTTATGGCAGAAGGAAGTGAGTTTGAGGGACAAAATCTTCAAGACCACTTGAAAGAGAATGTGCGTTTGATGAAAATAGATGAAATTTCATTTGATTCAAATGAGGCTATTCATCTGCCTGGTGTTGAAAGTGCAATTACTTCTATGCGTGGCAGAGGGCATTCTTTGGTATTTGTTGTACAAGGCGATGCTACCAAAACATCTGTTTTTGTGGGGTTATCCAAATTTGCAGAAGAAGCATCTGATATAAACGCAACATTGGACAGTTATGCGGCGGCATGGAAAGCTAATTTTCCCGGAACGCAACTTGATAAGTTGACTACCGATGCAATAAGTGAAGTATCTTACGATTTAGCGGACTGCAAAGAATTTGGTGTTCTGACCGGCATCCCATCTCTTAAACGCGAAGAAGACTCCAATCTATTTGTACAAGGATTGGAACGCCTGATTCGTGCGATGCGGGGGAAAATTTATTGTTGGATAAGTATTGCAGACCCAATTCCACATGACGTGATAAGAAATTCAATTGAAGCCTGTCAGAGTTTGCAGGCGGATATTCATCATCTTGTTAAAACTGATCTTTCCAAAGCCACATCCAATGGCAAAACAGTTATGTTGGGTATGTTTGGAATGATGGGACAAGGTGCAACAGATACAACTGGTCATACTGATTCTGGTGGTCAAACAATAACCGACACGGAAACCAAAGGTGGTGCTAAGACGACAACCACTGGAAAAACACAAAACAACCTTGAAGGTTATCAGCGTGCCGGAGCTGTTGCGACTCCCGTGTTGGGAATTGCGGGTGCCATCGTTGGGCAATGCCTTATTCCGATTCCAGGCGTTGGTGCTGCTATTGGTGGTGCTTTAGGCTCTATGGCAGGTGGACTTGTTAATGGAATCGGTGCAGCTGTGACTGGGAAAAATGGTTATAGCGAGAGTGAAAGCACTGGAATAACAGAAAACTGGAGTACATCCAGATCAGTGGCGAATACTCGTGGATGGGCAGATACAGCATCCCATGCAATCTCACAACAACTTGCCGGAGGCGGTTTCGGTTCGTTTGGGCTTACTTGGACAAAAACAACCACCGTTGGGCAAGAATTGTTAAACAGAAAAGCAGAATATGTTGAAGAAGTTCTCAAAGCATATGAAGAGCGTTTGCACGAAGGAACTGCATTGGGGATGTGGAATCTTGGACACTACTTCTGTGCTGCAGATGAAGAAACATATAATCAGGGAATTGGTATTGTGACATCTCTGTTCACAGGCATGGATAGTACATACGAACCTCCGCGAGCATTAAAAATGCCAGAAGATTTTAGAGGAATTTTAAGGCGTTTCAATAATATCTATCTGCGTTTCTCTCCATTCAATATCTCTGTAGATAAAATCAAGAGGAATGAACAAACCTTTACAGATCATCCGTTGGGATTTATTTTTAATGGTCCGTGTACTCCTGTCAATACAAAAGAGCTTGCTATTGCAACTCCTATTGCGACACAAGATGTAGAAGGAGTTACTGTGTCTGAACGGGCATCCTTCGGCATTAATACAATTACCCAGCCCAAAGCCAATGCCTCATTAACAGTGGGGCAAATTATGGACAAAGGTAATTTGCTGTCACAGCGTTACCGTTTGGGGCTTGAAAACTTACCGAAACATCTTGCTGTTTTCGGCTTGACTGGATCGGGAAAGACAAATACCGTTCATAACCTTCTTACCCAACTCTGGGAAAAACATCAAATTCCTTTTATGGTTATTGAACCAGCAAAAGCAGAATACCGTGCATTGGCTCAATCGGATGCACTAAAAAATGATTTGTTGATTATTTCTGCTGGGGTCGACCAGACCAGTGTTTGTCCGTTGCGTTTGAATCCGTTTTATTTTGATCCGGGCAAAGACAATGATGCCAACCGTGTTCATGTATTGACCCATATAGACCGTCTCAAGGCCACATTTAACGCCAGTTTCCCGATGTACGCCTCCATGCCTTATATTCTGGAAGAAGCTATATTGGAAATCTATCGGGAACGTGGCTGGGATTTGGGACGTTCTGTGAACAGGTATGTTGATATATACAAAGATGATTTTAGTGCATATGTGCCAACTTTACAAGATTTGTATCTGAAAGTAGATATGATCGTAAAGAAAAAGGGATACTTCCAAGAGCAACAAATGAATATTCAGGCCGCTCTGAAAGCACGGCTTTCAAGTTTGATGGTCGGTTCAAAGGGGAGTATGCTTAATACCTTATATTCCATCCCTGCAAAAGATTTGTTTGAAAAGCCTGTTGTAATTGAGCTTGAAAACATGGGTGATGATGACGAAAAAGCTTTTGTTATGGGGTTATTGGTTTCTAAACTTTATGAATATCGTAAAACGACAGCCTCCAAGGGGAATGTGCTTAAGCACGTTCTTGTTATTGAGGAAGCTCATCGGTTGTTGGCTAATATACCTGATTCAGCAAATATGGAGGTCGCCAATGTAAAGGGGAAAGCTGTATCTGCTTTTGTCGATATGCTTTCCGAGATTCGTGCATTTGGTCAGTCTGTGTTTGTAATTGATCAGTTGCCCTCACGAGTCAGTCCAAACATCGTAAAGGGAACTGGTGCAAAAATTGTCCATCGTTTGCTTGCGAAAGACGATCGTGAAGCTGTCGGCTGGACGATGGGGATGAATGATGACCAAATCAATGATTTGAGTTTACTGAAAACAGGAGAGTGTGTGGTAAGTCAGGATGGTGACCGAAAATCCTTCCTTTGTAAAATTGCTAAAAACGAACTCCACGACACCCGCATCGGCGGAGAAATATCAAAGGCTACGATAGAGTTCAAAGACAAACATAGGGCTATTTTTGATTCGGTAGGGGATGCCATTGACAAAGAGGATACTCTTTTTAGGAACGATTTATATACTGCAATGTTGGCAATTGGTGGGCAAAATGCAAGCCCTGATTTGCTGAATGCTGTCAAACCAACAGAATTCGACAGTGCTCAAGATTTGCAGCAATACTAAGATGATCTGATCCATCTTTAACGTTTCAGGTGGCATGGGTGAGGGAGGTGGTATCATGAAATATGACCAGTTGTCCTTGAAGGCAACAGCAAACTTTTTCTGGTCTGCACGGACGAAAATTGCTTCTATCTTCTTTTGTGCATTGATACACAGACTGTCATAGGCATCCAATAAGTCTTCAGGTTTTATCATATCTTCCTCCAGAGATAAGTTTTGAATATATCGTACTATATACCCTCGGGATGTATTTGTCAAAAGGTAGTCTGTTATATGGTTCAACTTTTTATGTCCGTTGAGCCTGGGTACACACGCGCGCGCATGGAAAATTCGAAAAAAGTGTCCGAGCCGTCCGACAAGCACAAATCAAGTGTCCGTAAAGTGTCCGTAATGCAGTCCGCATTTTTTTCTTGTTCTTTGATAATTTTCCTTGACTTTTGCCCAAAACAACTGTATTGTTCAGATACCGGTCATGCGGCAGATTAGGCAAGAGAGTATCCGGATGATGCAGACAGGCGCGGCTGAGCCTCGGATTTGTGTTACATTCTTGTGTTACATCCATTGCTGGATTTTGCGGCATAAAATCAATATCAAGTAAAACAATTACAACCAGTTAGTACAGTTTCAAGACGCAATAAATCCCGAAAAAGCATTATTTGATGGGTAACAGAATTGTAAGTTGCTTATTGTGAGGATAAAAAATGGTCGGGGCGACTGGATTCGAACCAGCGACCTCTACGTCCCGAACGTAGCGCTCCAACCAGACTGAGCTACGCCCCGACTCTCGATGTCAAAATTCAAAATATGTTATAATATAATCCTCATTTTTTAAATTGCAAATCAAAATTATAAAAAAACCTGATATTATTTTGGAGAAATTGGTATAATTTATAAGATATCCGTTTTCCTGTTCCGGAAAAATATGGAAAAAACTTGATTTTTTATCGTTTCCGGTGTAAATTATGCGCAAAGTTACAACTATTAATAATTAAAGAGAAAGAACGACTATGTTTTACACCAGTACTCGCAGTAATACAGAATTGGTCTCCGCCGCTACCATCGCACGCGGAATTGCAGAAGATGGAGGTCTTTTTGTCCCCGTGGAATTTCCCGCTGTTACTCCCGATTTCTTCCAGCGGCTCACCGGTATGGATTATTGTCAACGGGCAAAAGCTGTTCTCTCTCTGTATCTTACCGATTTTACAGCCGAAGAAATCGAACATTGTGTGACTGGTGCCTATCGCGGTTCTTTTGAAAATGAGGAACCGGCTCCTGTCAAAGAAGTCAAACCGGGAATGCATCTTCTGGAATTGTGGCATGGTCCCACCTGTGCGTTCAAAGACCTTGCTCTTCAATTGCTGCCTTATCTTCTGACGGCATCCGCCAATAAGACCGATCCCGGCAGAACAAAAGTTATTCTTGTTGCCACATCCGGCGATACCGGGAAAGCGGCACTGGATGGATTTGCGGATGTTCCCGGCACACGGATCATTGTTTTTTATCCCGTACACGGTGTCAGTGCCATGCAGAAATTGCAGATGCAGACCCAGACCGGTGACAATGTGGCGGTTTGCGGGATCGAAGGGAATTTTGACGATGCTCAATCCGGAGTGAAAGCCATTTTTGCCGATCCGGAAATGATGAAATTCCTGGCAGAGAAAAAAATGGATTTCTCTTCTGCCAACTCCATCAACTTCGGCCGTCTTGTTCCCCAGATCGTCTATTACATTTCTGCGTATTGCGACTTGATCAAACAGGGCAAGATCAAAAATGGCGATGCGGTCAATGTCTGTGTTCCCACCGGTAACTTCGGCAATATCCTTGCTGCCTATTATGCAAAACAAATGGGCTTGCCGGTGAAAAAATTCATCTGTGCTTCCAACCGGAACAACGTATTGACGGATTTCATCAATACCGGTGTGTATGACCGCAACCGCACATTCCATGCCACCACAAGTCCGTCAATGGATATTCTGATTTCTTCCAATCTGGAACGCTTGCTGTATCATCTGTATGATGGTGACAACGGTGCGATCCGCCAGTTGATGAATGAATTGCGTCAGAATGGAAAATATGAGATCCGGAACGATGTTCTCACCCGTTTGCAGAAAGATTTTTACGCCGGATATTGCGATGATGAAACGGTGACAAAGACGATTTCCGCTTTGTTCAAGGATGAAAAATACCTTTGCGATACCCATACCGCAGTCGCCGTCAACGTTTACGAACAATATGTCCGTGATACCGGCGACAATACACCGTGCATCATTGCATCCACTGCATCGCCGTACAAATTTGCCCCGGCGGTTCTTCCGGCGGTTTATGAAGGCACATTGCCTGCGGATGAATTTGCGATGACGGAAACATTGTTTGAAACGACCGGCTTGCCGATCCCGGCTCCCATTGCATCTCTGCGCGGCAAAAAAGTATTGCATCCGGCAGCTATTGACAAATCTGATATGAGTAAATTCATCCGGGAATTTCTCAAGTAATCAGGCAAGCTATACGTACGGAGGATGTTTCATGATGGACAAGATGATCAAGTTTGGATTTTTGTATTTTCAGCAGAATGAAAATGCAGTGGCATTATACCGGATCGGAAAATATATTTCCGCAGATCGTCCGGTATTTTCTTTGGATCAACCCCGGAATATGGGACTGTTTCACATCCGCACGAATGAAAATTGTTACGAAGGCAGTGAACTGAAATTCCGTGATCTCCGCAATACCGGGGATGAATTGACTCTTGTTTATGAAACCGCAGACGGCGCGTTGACTGCAACCGCCTGTTTCCGTTTGGATGCTGCAAACCGTATTATTTCCCGGAAAGATCGTTTGCGGAACAATACGGATAAAGCCTTGCATATCCTGCGTTTCTTCTCCCGTATGTCATTCCAGAGTAATGATTATGAAATTTATTCCCAGCAGTCCCGCTGGGGGTTGGAAAATCAGGGATCCTGGCAGCCGCTTTCGGCAGGCAGATTGGAATTGAAATCCCGTCGCGGCCGTTGGACAGAAGGTGGAACACCTTTTGCGGCGGTGCGGGATGCTGAAACTGCCAATGCTTTGGCATTTCATTTGATTCCCAATGGAGATTATACCATGCGTTTCTCTCTGCCCGGATATTCCACAATGAAATGTCCGCTGATTCTGGAAACCGGATTGGATGATGAACGGTTGGATTACGTTCTGGAACCGGGTTGTGAAATGGAGGGTACCGAATTGCTGATCCAGGAATTGCCGACACGGGAAGTTTATTCCGGTACCGCAGAATTGCATCGGTATGCTTATAAAAACCTGATCCGCAAGGAACGTCCGCTGCCGGTGGTTTATAATACCTGGCTGGATACGATGTCACGGCTGGATGTACCCCGTCTGCGCCGTCAGTTGGCAGCCGCAAAGGAAGCGGGTTGTGAAGTTTTTGTGATTGATGCCGGCTGGTATATCTGCCATGGTCATTGGGAGGAAAAAACAGATGATGCCTTTTTCGGTAATATGAAAGAGTTTGCGGCGGAAGTCCGGAATGCCGGATTGAAATTCGGTATTTGGATGGAACCTGAATTCTTTGATTCTGCGGCTCCGGTCTGCAAGGAACATCCGGAATGGTTTGATCCCGGCGAACCGGTAGATGGGCAGCTGCGCATGAATTTCCGTCATCCGGAAGCAAAAGAATTTTATTACAATATGTTTGCGGAACGGATCCGCCGGTATGATCTGGATTATATCAAGATCGATATGAATTCCTCGCTGGGCATTGACCTCTCCGGAAAAGAATTGTCCTTTTACCTTCAATCTCTCCATGAGATCATGACCCGTTTGCGGAATGATTTCCCTGAAACCGTGTTGGAAAACTGTTCCAGCGGTGCCATGCGGACAACATTGGGGGAATTGCCGTACTACGATCAGCATTTTATCAGTGACAACGGCAATGTGCTGGATGTTCTCCACATCACCCAGGGGTTGCTCCTTCGCTTCCCGCCGGGAAAAGTTTTGCGCTGGCTGGTCATTGCCTCCGGCGGCAACAATGAACTTTGGGGTATGAATCCGGAAGAAACGGTTCTTCAGGTGCAGAATGCAACCTGGAAACATTACGAAGAAACGGACTTGGAATGTGGATTGCTTGCATCCATGACCGGTGTCCTCGGCTTCTCCGGCGATTTGGCATCTTTCCGCACTGAAACATTGCAGAAAATCCGGCGTTATACGGACTATTATATTGCGAACCGGGCATCATTACAGCGGAGTGTATGTACACTTCTGACTTCTCCCCGGTCGATCGACCATCGTCACGGCGTCATGGGCTTCCAGTTTACGGATCCGGAAACGGATAAGCATTTTGTCTTTACGTTCTACCGTGATTGCGATGGGATGGCGGGAACCGTATTCCCGTTGAAGGGACTTGCAGCAGATAAACAATATTACGCAAAACGGATCACATTCGGCAACCCGGATGCGGCGGAAGAATCCCAAGATTACACCGGCGCAGAATTGTGCAATGACGGTCTGGCGATTACATTCCAGATCGAACAGCACGGTGATTTCAAAGGTATTCTCTGGGAAATTACACCGGTTTGATCAGAAATTATTGAGAATCAATTGAATGGAATTCGGTTCCACACCCAGCAGTTTTGTAACGGTTTGACATTTTGCAAGAAACAGGAAGGCAATGGATTCCGGATTTTCATTCATCGTTTCAAAATTTCCCTGACCTTTTGCCAGGATCAGGTCTGCACTGTGATAGATTTTCCGGAATTCTTCTGTGGATTCCGGCAGGATCGTGCCGGGAATTCCATAAGATGCACTGGCGATTTGACGGGCAGCGAAATTGTGCAATCCACATTGTTTCAGATCATCGGCAGTGACATCATTGAATGTGACGCCGCCGCGTACCGCCAGAGTGATTTTATGCCGGTATGGCGTCATAAAAATCCGGTCGAAGACGGCTTCTCCACAGTTATCCAATACGTAAAGGATGTGTGTTGCAGCATCCATTTTTTCTTTTAATTTCTGTACGGAAACGGGATCCAGCGGCACGGATAATGTTTTTCTGACGACTTTCAATGCCTGTTCGATATTGAGGTCGGTAAAGACGCCGAAATCGAGGATATTTCCGGCAATGGCAAGCCGCAAACCGGATTCAAAATCTCCGGGAATATATTCAGGAATGGACGGCAATTCAGCGACCAAACGTTCTGCCAGTTCATTGGACCGGCGTTTTTCCTCTGCATAGAGATCTTTTATTCCGGTATATTTCTGAGCGATCCGGAGGATTTGTGCGGCGATATATGGAGGCGGCATATCCATCGGATCCCGGGCGAGCAATTCCAATGCCTCTCTGACAATCTGTTTTTGAACGCCGTGATCATCGGTTGATCTTTTTGCGGCTTCGACGGCATTTTTTCCCAGGCACGGGAGACATTCGATACAAGCATTCATAATAAACTCCTCAATCAATAAAAAGAATATACATCATTGTGTAAAAAAATCAAATATGAAGTTGCAGCTGTCCGGTAAAAACACGGAACAATCGTAAACCAAGGCACCTTGTGTGGCGGCAAGAGTCGGACCGTTGTGACCTTAATCAGACATTGGTTGAAAACACTGCTGTCCGGTAAAAATTTTGAAGCAATAGAAGGTTAAAAAAGATCTCTTTGATGTGGAAATAGCAGTTTATTGGTATTCACCTGACTCTTAAATTTACTTTGTAAGATAAACACGAAACTTTTTATTCGGAAAAAAACGCAGATTAATTGGAAAACAAGCCCCGGATGGGGCGGCAAGAGTCAGGCAGCCCAGGGTGGAGCGACAGCGTAAC
>JAFVSW010000308.1 GCA_017503545.1 Lentisphaeria bacterium
AGCCATTGCAGATTTTTACAAATTAATTCATTGCCGCTTCCTGTGAGTTTTTTATGTTCACCGGAGTCTGCGTGCTTGAAATCGATCAGGAACATATCGGTATATGGCAGAACTTTGTCAAAACAGTCTGTTGCTACATTTGCACAACTGTCAACGGCGGTATGGATGTTTGCTTTTTTCAATTCTTTGAGCAATGCAGCGGCAAAGTCGATTTGCATCAAAGGTTCGCCCCCGGAAAGCGTGACACCTCCGTTGGATTCCCGATAGAAAGTGGCATCAGCAAGTGCGATTTTTACCGCTTCGTCAATGGTGGTGACTTTGCCGTAAAGTTTCAAGGCATTTCCGGGACAGGCATTTTCGCACTTTCCGCAAGCGGTACAGAGTTCGTGCGTGAACAGATGTTTCCCATTCCGGAATTCGTGAGCATTGACAGGACAGACATCCAAACATTCTCCGCAGAAGATACACTTGTGATCATAATATCCTGTTTGTATTTTTGTGGAAATACTTTCCGGATTATGACACCAGATACATTTTAATACGCATCCCTTGAAGAATAATGTAGTACGTATCCCCGGCCCGTCATGAATGGAAAAACGTTTAGGTTCCAGTAAAAGCCCTGTGATTTCCGGCATAATGAGTTACTCCGCAATATGCAATGCGCGTGTGATATACATATTCTGTTCTTTTTCATTCAATTCAACAAAACGGACATTCCAGCCGCATACCCTCACTTGAAGATTTCTGTAATTTTCCGGATGTGCAGCTGCGTCAATCAGTGTTTGAGCATCGAATACATTGAAATGGATCTGCATACCGCCGTTTGCATAATGGGAAAAGATATAATTTTTCATTGCTTCCAATCCCTCTTCGCCTTGAACAGTTGCCGGATGCAGCATAACATCCAGCGGAAAATCACCTGGCAGATCGTGATAATCCATTGCACAAACAGAACGGCTCAATGCGGTAAGGCCGTTGGTATCTGCCCCCATCGTCGGGGAAAGGTTTTTGGAAAATTCTTCGCCTTCCTTGCGTCCATCAGGCGTTGCGGAGGTCTTTTCTCCCTGTACGATGAATTGCCGTGCACAGTGACCCGACATAGAGAAATATCCGCCTCTGCCGGAGGGATGGCGATTGATCCTGGCGGCGGCAAATTTCACAAGTTTATTGGCATATTGATCAACTTCCGGGATGCCATTGCCGTATTTTTCTTTGCAGTGGAGCATTTTGAGACGGAGTTTCTCTGCACCTTCCCAGTTGTTGTTCAGAATGTCACGGAATTCTTCCAGCGTTACAAGTTTTTCATCGAACACTGCCTCCTTGACCGCCATCAATGCATCAACAGTCGTACCAAGTCCGCACAGGAGGATCATGGAGGATTTATACGTTGTTCCGCTGGAAAATGCATCGATCCCTTTGGTGAGACTGGTGATATTTGTGCTGGAAAACATCTGACCGGGATTGATTTCTCCAAGATGCAGTTCGATTTCAAACGCGATTTTCTTGAGACTCTGAATGATTTCATCCAGATAAATTAAAACCGTTTGATAGAAATCATCAAAAGTCTTCATATCTTCCAATCTCATCGTCTTGGATTTGCATTGATAATTACCTATTTTGGAATAGCCATTATTCAATGCCAGTTCCAGACATTTGAGCATATTTATATGGCCGGCACCTGTCCCGTTGGAATCCCGGGGCGCAAGTTCATAGCATCCGGAAATAGGGCAGATACGCGCTTCTTCTTTGGAAAAACCCCGGCTGACCAGCAATTCCTGTGCATTTTCATCGCTGATGAATACGAGACTGGAATTATGATCACGCACCATCCGCAATGCCTGTTTCAACAACCAATCGGGAGTGTGTTTGGCGATTTTGAGCTGGATTTTCGGTGTCGGAATCG
Organism: Lentisphaeria bacterium; assembly: GCA_017503545.1. GTDB lineage: Bacteria > Verrucomicrobiota > Lentisphaeria > Victivallales > UBA1829 > RGIG8244. The sequence continues at coordinate 1,904 of JAFVSW010000308.1, forward strand.
CGAGTTCATCAAAAATTTCCAGAATCAAAGCGGAACATTCGTTGTATAACGTGCCGCCATCGGGGGCGGTTCCGCCGAGATAAAGCGGATGCCCCCAATAGTTGTCGATGGATGCCCATTGCATAAAAAAACAGGTAATG
>JAFVSW010000309.1 GCA_017503545.1 Lentisphaeria bacterium
AAGAGTTGGCGTCAAAGGTTCCGTACTGGATTTTGATTCTTCTCAACTTTTCAGAACGAGATCGTTTTCTATTGTTCCTTTTGAAATGTTTTATGGGATATCTGTGTGTATTTTTTTATTAATAGAGGTAATTTCAAAAGTCCGGCAAAATTTGACTGAAAAAAGATTGTTGATGAGATGAAAACGCTCCGTTTTCAGATCTCAACAAGAGTTTTCAGACATTTTTGAAGACTTTTGAAATTGCCTCATAAAAAAACCGCGTGAAACTTGATTCAAAAAGTTTCGCACGGTTTTCTTTTTTTATCAGACTGATCAGACGGCAAGCCGCTGATCAATCCGGTAAGCCAAATCAGGCAAGATAAGCCTGGATTTTTTCAGCCACAGCTTCGGGAGTGAAACCGAATTCTTTGGCAAGGACTTTGTACGGAGCAGATGCACCGAAGTGATCCAAACCGATCGCAAGACCTTCCAGACCGATGAACTGATACCACATTGCTGTACGTGCAGCTTCGATAGAAACACGTTTTGTGCAGGACGGCGGCAATACGGAATCACGGTATGCTTTATCCTGTTTTTCGAATGTTTCCATGGAGGGAACAGAAACAACACGGACTTTCTTGCCTGCCTGACGGAGGATTTCCGCAGCATCAAGTGCCAGGTTGACTTCAGAACCGGATGCCATGAGAATGACTTCGAAACCTTCTTCGCAGGAAAGAACGTAAGCACCTTTGGTCACGTCGATCTTCTTTGCCTGTTCTTCGGTGAAGGGGCGGAGATCCTGACGGGTCAGGAGCATAGCAGCAGGTCTGTCACCTTTGAGTGCGGCAGCCCAGCAGTGTGCAACTTCGTGTGCTTCAGCAGGACGGTATACGTTGACACCGGGGATGCTGCGGAGCATAGCGAGCTGTTCGATGGGTTCGTGTGTGGGACCGTCTTCACCGACATAGAAAGAGTCGTGAGTGAAGATGTACATCTGCTGGAGGTTCTGGATACTTGCCAAGCGGATGGCAGGTTTCATGTAGTCAGAGAAGACAGCAAATGTGGAGGTGTAAGGAATGGTTGTGCCGAAGAGAGCCATACCATTGCCAGCCATCCCCATTTCCAATTCGCGGATACCGTAATGGATGTTACGGCCAGCGCGGTTGTCAACGGAGAATGCGGGTTCGTTCTTGATGTCACTCTTTGTGGAGGGAGCCAGGTCAGCGGCACCGCCGGTGAATGCGGGAACGATTTCAGCGATCTTCTGGAGGATTGCACCGGAAGAAGCGCGGGAAGCGATGGGTTTGTCAATCGGAGCTGCAGCAAGGAGCTGTTCGAGGATATCAGCCGGAACCGTTTTGTTGACCAATGCATTGTAGAGGTCTTTTTTGCCGGAGGAAGCAATGAAAGACTGGAATGTTGCTTCAGCAGCTTCTGCTTCTTTTGCCAATTCAGCCTGACGTGCGCCGAGGAAAGAGGTCACAGCAGCAGGAACAGTGAACGGAGGTTCTGTCCAGCCGAGGTTGACTTTTGTAGCAGCCAATTCTTCTTCGCCGAGGGGTTCGCCGTGGGAGTTGGCTTTACCCTGTTTGTTGGGAGAACCGAAACCGATGGAGGTTTTACCGATAATGATGGTGGGACGGCCGTCGGAAACAACAACTTCTGCCAAAACTTTGTCAATCTGTTCCACATTGTTTGCATCAGCGCAAGTAAGAACGCGCCATCCGAAAGAAGCAAAACGTGCGCCGACATCTTCGGTAAATGCAAGATTTGTGTTACCTTCGATGGTGATTGTGTTGCTGTCGTAGAAAAGAACGATGTTATCCAGTTTCAGGTGACCTGCGAGAGAAGCAGCTTCGGAGCTGTTACCTTCCATCATACAGCCGTCGCCGGAGAGAACGAACATTTTGGGAGCAAAAACGCTTTCTGCACCGAGGCGGGCTGCAAACTGTTTTGCAGCAATTGCCATACCGACTGCAGAACCGAAACCGCTGCCGAGGGGACCGGTCGTTACATCAACACCGGCGGTGTGGCCGAATTCCGGATGACCCGGAGTTTTGCTGCCCCACTGACGGAAATTCTTGATTTCGTCCATGGAAAGACCATAGCCGAAAAGATGAAGCAGAGAGTACATCAACATGGAACCGTGACCGGCGGAGAGAATGAAGCGGTCGCGTCCAAGCCAGGAGGGGTTCTGCGGATTGTGACGCATGTATTTGTACCAAAGAACCATTGCATAGTCAGCACAGCCCATGGGCATACCCGGGTGACCGGATTTGGCTTTCTGAATGGCTTCGGCGGAGAGGATGCGGATAGTATCCGCAGCGAGACGGAGGTTCTGATAATCAGACATGTTTCTTTCTTTCCTTCTTGTTGTTAGTTAGAGAAAAAAATCTACATACAACATACCACGCTTTTCAAAAAAAACAAGTTTTTCTTGTAAAAATATTGCGCATTTTTTTATTTTTTAATCATTTTCCATGAAGCAATGCCGTGCTTTTTTCCAACAGAGCAGAAATACACAGAGTTTCCGCTTTCGGAACTCTGCTCTTTCCATCAGCAAAGAAATCAAGCATGGCATCAATCAGATTTTCAAAAATGTGGGATGCGGCAGAAAAACAAACCGATTCGCTTTCACTTGCTGCAGTGATCGTAAAAGGCATGAAAGGAGAATAGGCAATTTGCGCCATATTTCCATTGGCAAATTCATAGGAAAAAGAAAGACGTTTTTCGTTTCCCGTGAAAGTAATATTTTTTACATCGGTTCCCATGACTGAAACGATCATTTCCAGCTGATGAATCCCGTATTCATCAAAGCTGCGTCCACCACCTGTGGTTGTAAACATGATCGGTTTCATGTTCTGAACTTTACCGGAAAGAAGTTCATCGCTGAATCGCAGAGCGGATGAAGACATGAGCGGGGTGTTATATTTTTCCGCCGTTTCAAAAATCCGTTCTGCCGTTGCCAGACTTTCGGCAAAAGGCTTATCAATATAAACGGGCTTACCCGATTTCAATGCTAACGCTGCAAGTCGTTCATGAACTTCCGGATTGGCAGGAGCAAGCACACAGATGCAATCGGATTTTTCAACGACTTCTTCCATGGAACAGGCAGGTGTCATCCCCATTTCAGCACACCACTGTTGCAAATTGCGGCGTCCTTCCATTGTTGATTCTTCCCAGGCATACCCCAGCTCAAATTCGTTGCTGCGTTTTGCTTCCCGAAACCATTTCGGATAATTATTTGCGTGCCATTCATCAATAAATAAATCAATGAATCCGATTTTCTTTTTTGCTAACATTATGACAAATCCTTTCGTTTAAGTATTGATTACAGCGGAAGTTCCACACCTTGTTCCGTGGCATATTTGAAGGTCTGACTGGCATTCATTTCATAATCGCTGTTGACCATGGTATTATAAAATTCCCGCGGAGTAAGCGAGCTGACATGACCATCAAAGAAGAAGGCATTGATTTTCTTCGAATGTACGGCATGGAATGTACCCCAGGAAAGACCGATGTTTCCATTCATTGCAATATATCCGACAGGCACATTACCCCAACTGGAATATTTTTTGATAGAATCGGCAGCAAGAAATGTGCGGGCTGCTCTTTTGATGGAACTGACAGAGATAAAATGACCGACCGAGCTGCCATAACTGTTGTTATAAAATTTGGGAGGTTTGGTAAATTTATTTCCAAATGAATAAACGCTTCCGTAAGTCAAACGGAATGATTTTTCATCAGCAAATGCATTAATTGCAGCGGGTGTGGCCTGAGATGCAGGACAGATGTAGAAATGCTTGCTGGAACGTAATTGCGATGTTAAATATTTGCCTTCCGACAGAGAATAAACCCAACTGCGTTCCACGGTCCCCGTGGAGTAGTTTTTGAAATATCCTTTATGATCATCCGAATAAAGCAGCACCCCTGTGGCAAGTTGTTTCAGATTGCTCTGACAGTTACTTGTTTTTGCCGTCGCTTTGGCTGATCCCAATGCCGGCAGCAACATCCCCGCAAGAATGGCAATGATCGCAATTACGACGAGCAATTCAATGAGTGTAAATGACTTGCTTTCTGTCTTTTTCATGTTTCTTTCTCCTGTTTTGTTAAATGTTTTTTGTTTACATTTATGACTTATGAATCAAACCAATTCCGAATAATGGAATTGGTAATTCAATTTCCGCAATTCTTCACGGAGCAGATCCAATGACAAATCCGCCGGATCCTGTTTTTCTTTGATACTCAATACGGCTGCAACTCCGGATATCTCCCCGGTCAACGCCGCCGAAGGAATTACACGAAATGCATCCCAGGCATCGCCATCGGTGGAAATACAACGTCCGGCAGCAAGAGTACCCCGAACCGTTTCAGGGAGCAGAATACCATAAGGAACTTCCCAGACTTTGTCTGCTATTCTCCAGTCACCGTAAAGCCCGACCGAAGATTCAAAGGTCATTTTATCGCTTCCGTTCGTCAGAGTTTCTTTTCCGCAAATACGGGCTGTCATTCTTGTTTGCGCCATCGCAGGCAGATGCAAAGGATAAAGATCTTTCCGGCTGATTCCGGACGCATAAGCCTCATCGTAATATTTCCGGAGCAGTTCCCAGGAATCCCGGATAAAACCGGTCATTCCCCGCGGATCATCTGTATTATATCGGTATGGCTCTGCGTTTTCCGACCGATTGAATGCTTTCATTTCAATGTTCTCATCGAAAACAAATGATCCGGCATTTTTACAATGCTGCAATACCCAGGGAGTCAAATAATTGAGCCCGGTTTCTACTGCACCGCCGGCATAGCGGACAACGGCTGCATCACCGGTGGCATCCACAAAACGTTTCGCTGTAATTTTACCACGACCGGCAAGGTTTTCCGTTTCCAAAGCAGTAACAGTTCCGTCAGATGCAGTTTCTACGGCACAGATTCGTGTTTCCAGAAAAACATCCACGCCTGCTTCTTTCAAAAGTTTATCCAGCGTCAGAATATATCCAGCCGGAGAAAAACGACATTCCAGACGGGTACTCTTTCCACCAGTAAAACCGCCTTCCGGGCCACCCCATTGTTCAGGCAAATCGAACGGTCCGTATTCCGGAGCAAGCCGCAACAATTCATCAGTGATACCGAACGAGACCTGTTTACCTTTTCCATCACAAAGCGGTAAATAAATATAAATCAAACCGGAAGTCGCCAACCCGCCGAGAAACACCTGATTTTCCAGCAGTACGGTCTTCGCACCCCGTCTTGCGGCAGCCAAAGCAGCAGCCACTCCGGCAATACCGCCACCGGCAACTGCAACATCATAAAACAGATTAAATTTGAATGACATGATTCGACCTCATTTATTTACCAACAGAATCCGGATCAAAACTGTGATCCAGTTCCGCAATTGCTTTCAAGATTTTATTATACCACTGGTAATCCATAACAAGATTCCCGCTGATGTAGTGATTAACACCTGTTATGCCATTATCAAATGTCCAACGAATCAACCACAACCGATTAATACCACGAGGTGAACGCAATTTTCCGAGTTCAAGATGTTCGCCCGGATTCAGAGAGAATTCACCAACAAGCAACTGTTCCTTTGTTTCTCCGTCAACTACCTCAAACGTTCCACTTTTAACCATGGGTGAATCATTGACAGCCATCACATTACTGTGGAACAACACCGGTTCTTTACACATGATACAGAATGGTTCCTGAATCCGCCGGATATAATAATATGCCAGTTTTTTCGCATAATAATAATCAACGATTGCATCAGAAAACTGGGGCCAGCAGTCAATCAGATTCCACCAGAGAATTCCGTCACAACCGGGATCAAGCCGAACCGTTTCCACGGTAAATTTCAAAGCTTCTGCCTGAAAAATCTGACTTGCCCGCGCAAATTCTTCCAGTGATCCATCCATGACTTTTCCATAATATTCTTCCTGATGACGTGTCATCAACCGGTTTCGTCCATGGTTCGGACCACGATCGCCGAAAGCATTTGCCGCATGAAGATCCCATTCCGGATCCATCGGATCGACTTTCCAATGTTCTTCCGTTATAAATTTCCGGATTGAAGATGCATTCGGCGCACCATGCCACCCGGTTTCACTGATAAATTTTGCACCACTGTTGTTATAAGGTGCAATTTTGAACGTTTCCCGTGTTCCCCAGAGATGCTTTTCCGGAGCAAGTGCAAATGCTTGAGGGCCGTAATCTAATATTTTCTGCCAGAGAGAATCAGCAATATAAGGTGAACTCGGCAAATAGGGCCGGAGCGGATCCAACATTTGCAGCAACTCAGGAATGACACGCCGGGTAATGGTATTGGTATTCGGTGCGATATCGTACCAGGTACTCATAACGTCGCACTCATTATCACCACTCCACAGCGCAATGGAGGGATGTTTCCGTAATCTGGTAACAACTTGTGTCACTTCTTTCCGGATACATTCCGCAAAGGCTTCATCATGAGGCGGAATCGTGCAGGCAAGCATAAAATCCTGCCAGACAAGAATACCGTTTTTATCACAGAAATCGTAGAAAAATTCATCTTCATAAACGCCACCACCCCAGCAGCGAATCATATTGCAACCAAGATCCCGTACCATTTCCAGAATTTTTTCAATACGGACGGCATCCCGTGAATGCAAGGCATCGGCAGGAACATGATTTGTTCCGAGAATCCGGATTTTTCTTCCGTTGACATAAAAGGCAAATTCACCTTTGCCAAATTCATTCATATCTGTCCGGCGAAGTTCCAACGTGCGGATTCCGCATAAAATTTCCAACGTTGCAACTTCTTCACCTTTCCCGTTCACCAATGTCCCCGTGAGCGTATAAAGCGCAGGTTTGCCATGCCCGTAAGGCCACCAGAGAACCGGATTTTTTACTCTGACAGTGATAAATCCATTCTTTGAGGCAACGGGAAATTCATCTTCAAATACCGATTCTCCACAGATACCTTTCAGCCGAAGTTTCAAACCACGCAAATCCCGGCTTTTCGTGGAATAGCGGTAATGCAGTTTCAATTTGGCTTCTTTCTCATTGGTTTCCTTCAACGTCTGAATATAAAGTTCTTCCAGGCGGAAGAGGGAATCATCACGTTCCAACCGGACACCTTTCCAAATGCCCCCCAGGTTCAAACGGGGGCAGATATCCCATCCCGATGCATGTGCCGGTTTCCGCACAGCCCCGGTGGATGCAGTGAAATGTTCCGCTGCCGTCATTCTTGAAATATCTTCTGCCGGTGTCAGTGAAGTCAATGGGCGTATTCTGACAGCCAATTTATTTGTTGCGTGAGGAGTCAACTGTACAGGAAAAAGGTGAGAAATAAATGCATTATCAAACTCACCGATTTTTTCGCCATTCAGGAATAGTTCACCCAAAGTATCAACACCATCAAAAATCAAATCACATTCTTCCAAACCATCCGGCGTGATAAATTCGGTAACATACCACCAGTCATGAAATTCCAACTTCTGAAAATCCAGCGGTTTCAATCCCGTAAATGGGTCTTCAATCCCGAAAGCAGAAGCATAATCTAATTCCAAATTGCCGGGCACATGCCCCGTAATAGCATTACGACCGGATAATTGATCCGGAGCTGTTATCTCTGGCTCATCCGGCGGACAAGGGAACAAATCCCATACTCCATTCAAAGAAAATGTTTTCATGTTCAATATTCCTGTTTATTTTTGCAGACGACGGCAATCAAAGTCATCAATAGAGAAAAACTCTCCACGACCTTGCTGACGGATATGCAGTTGAACTTTCATCGTAACAGCACCTTCCGGCACTTCTGTAAGAAATGCCTGTCTGTTCCAATTCTGATAATTTTTTGTTCTGTCAAATACCAACTCTTTGTCAAATCTTCCACTGTTGACAGAAGCTCCGGTCGCATCAAAATAGTTGACAGCAAGAATTGCTTTTCCGCGATACGCTTTATTGTAGCGTATCTTTACCCGGAAAAGATACATCTCTTTCGATGAAACTTTGACAGTTTGACGAATCGCTCCCCAATTGGTTTCGCACATATCAAGAAGTCCATCGTGCCATTTTCCTTTTCCTCTGGGCGAAATTCTGTGCTGCCAGATTTCCCAACCGCCTTCCTTATCAAAAGTCCCGTTTTGAATCACATTTTTACAGTCCGCAACATTCAGTTTTATCGGTTCTTTCACCCCGGCAAGGGCATTGACTGTGCCAGGCACTATTGCATCCCAAACCGGATATTTTCCACCGCTCCACCAGCTCCCCTGTTCACTGTAAAGCCAAACATATTCATCGCTGGCTTCCAATGCACGGTAAACCACCTGTGTCAGGAAATGAACCGGTGTGGATTCCGTAATTTCAGGATAGAGATGTTTTGCCCATTTCTTATTGACTCCAAGAATGGCATCAACATAACAGGCCGGTGCGAAAGTTGTCTGTGCTTTATATTTTGCCACATTTTCCGGATAAAGACCTTCCAACGCACTTTTCAGGGAAAGGTCTTTCGCAACCTGAAAATCCCAGCGGGAGTTGGAATGATATCCGGCCGTCTCACATCCATCAATAATCTGTGCCGTCGGCGGAAGAACATCATAAACTCCGTTAATAAAATCGGTCATAAAAGAATTCTTTGCAGGCAACCAATAAAGTGCAAAAAGTTTAATATCCGGAAAGGTATTGAAAATCGCACGCCCCCACTGCTGACCACGCTTCCGTGCAACAGCAGACACCTCTTTTCGCGGTCGTTTTGTCGTGTTGTACGACCAGAATTTTCCGGCATATTCTTCCGGGTCAAACAGAATACCTTTCATCCCACATTCTTTGGCAATGGCTGCGGCGAGGGCAAAATTGGAACAAAGCGCAGCCCAATCCTGATCGTTAAACCAATCCTGATTGCCGGGCATAACAGTTGTATAGAAAAAGTTATCTATAAATTTATTGAACTTCAAACTTTTATACAATTTGATCTGTTTTTCAAAATATTCCCGTTTCAAAGCAGTTTTTCCCATGACAGATGTAGTAAAGTTTACCGCATGTTTTTTACCTGCCGAATCCGTTCGGGTTCCCATAAATTTAACAGCAACACCATCAATCGGAGCCACCTGTTCCATCTTGGCAAGATTAGCCGCCAGAAAGTCAACAGTGGGGCTTCCCCAGGAAAGATCAATAATCTTCTTCGCCGGCGGGGTCCAGAAATCATTTCCGGTAGTGATTACACAAAGTCCCAGCAGAACAGCACAAAATAAAGTGAGTTTTTCTTTTATCATAATTAAAATCCTTCTTTCTGATTACAGTTCTTTGCATTGAGGATTTCGGAACGTAACAGTTTCGCCAACACCCTGCTTCAATGCACCCAGTTCAATTGCAAGATATGCCGTTTTATCGCTTGAATGGATAATCAATTCCAATGTCTTCCACCCATCACCTGACTCAGGAGACAAATACCGTTTTTGGGAACGCGGGATATCAGTCCATCCTTTATTTGCATGATTCAAATAAGCATACAGATAGGGATATCCGATATTTTTCCCTTTGCCAAGCTGTACCTCCACCCGAACAAGATAAGTACGGTTCGGCTTTACAGGAAGCAGAATTGTATGATTTCCATTTTCCCGACAGCCGGTGATCGTGAAGATTCCATCTTTCATTGTAGCAACACCCTTTGCTTTCGGTGTTTGCTGATATTTCCATTGAACCTTCAAATTTTCCGGAGAAAGCATGTTGGTATTATTTGTAATCTTTTCTTCCAACGGATTCTTTGCACGGCGGATGACATCCACAATTCCGGGAAATTGTTTTTCCCAGTAAGCATACTTCGTACCATTCCAGAAACATCCTTTTTCGCTGTAAAACCAAGCATATTCCGATGATGTGTCAAGGGCATAAAGCAGATTCCGCTTCAGAAAATGCAGCGGATTTTCTATCTTTACACGAAACATTTTATGCCATTTTTTATTGACATTCAGGATGGAATCCAGATAGAAAGCCGGAGCAGCAACCGTCTGATTCCGATGTTTCTGATGATGTACCGGATCAAGATATTTTAAAAAATTACGGTCGTTATCAGCATGAATTTCATCATAATTACGGAAAGAATGGGCAAGATATCCGAAGGTTTCATGCCCTTCATAAACACGGACTGTCGCAGGCATAACGTCATAAACACCATTGATAAAATGTATTGCCATATTGTCCTGATTTCCGGCAATCCAGAAAAGAACAAAAAGTTTCATGTTGGGATAAGCGCCGAAAATCGCACGTCCCCATTCCTGTCCGCGTTTCCGGGCAATGGCAATACCTTCTTTCAAAGGACGGTCAAAAGTTCCATACTGCCAGAATTTTCCTGCATACTCTTCCGGGTCAAAAATGATTCCCTGCATTCCACATTCTTTTGCAATAGAAGCAGCCAGAGCATAGTTAGCACAAATATTTGCCCAATCCTGATCGTTGAACCAATCCTGATCAGCAGGCATAACAACAGTATGAAGAAAGTTATCTGTGAATCTCTTGAATTTCAGACTTTTATACAACTTGATCTGTTTTTCAAAATATTCCCGTTTCATCCGAACCTTACTGTTCATACAATGGGTAAGATTAATCGATTTCTTCTTTCCGTTTCCAGCATCCATCTCTCCAATCCAACGAATCATAAGCCCGTCAACCGGAGCCTCTTTTTCCATTTGCTCCAAATTGGCTGCCAAAAATTCCACTGTGGGTGATCCCCAGGCAAGATCAAGAATTTTCTTGCGGGGCTGTTCCGCCGCATTCACGGTTACCAGCAATGCAAAAAGCAATAGGCCGACGATTTTTTTGCTTAATAATGACTGCAATATTCTATTCATTGCCATAACTCCTTTATATTATTTGTTAATTATTTTTCTTCTGCTGTAAACACGAATTCCGCTCAATCAGAATGGAAGGAGTCGGATCAAATACAGCCAGATCCTGATGTGTCAGCATATTTTTCAACTGTACCATGGCATTGCAGGTAAATTGCCGGATTGGCTGTGCAAAAACAGTCAAAGAAGGTTCCAGGAACTCCGCATAAGAAGGATTGTCAAATGCAATGAGTGCAATATCTTCCGGGATCCGCAAGCCAAACTTTTTGATCAGATTATAAAATGGAACAACATGGCTATGAGCCGTCAGCAAAAGTGCATCCGGGCGTTCTGATGACTTTAAGAACTTGAAAACACTGCATTCATTTATTTCATTCAACCGGATCAGCCAATCCGGATGCCAGGAAAGCCGATGATTATACATCGCTTCATAATACCCGCGTTCCCGTTCAATCAGACCTGTAGTTGCACCCGTCACGATTCCGATTTTCTCATAACCTTTGCTGATAAGGTACTCTGTCGCCTGGTAACCGCTCAATCGATGATCCGTTCCAAATCCGATATTCTGCAATTCCGGATAAGCAATGCCAACCGATACAACAGGATATCCGCTGTCACGCAGGGAAATAATGGAGGGTACCGATTTTTCCTGTACAATCAAAACAATAATCCCGTCAAGCTGATACTCACGGATCGTATCCGTGTATTGCTCCGGACGCCGAACAAGAAATACAAGATCAATATTGGTATCCTTAAATGAATCGTATATTTCCATGAGAATACCACCAACATACCAATCTGAGACATGGACAGGCTGATGACACAGAATGCCAATTCTACGAGTCCGGTGGACTCCGGTAAAACACGTTCCACTGCCAACTTTACGCGTCAATACACCACGCCGGACAAGCTCATTCAAACTTCTGCCAAGCGTCATAGGGGCAATTCCGAAAAGATCAGCCAGGGTACGTTCACTGGGCAGACGTGTTCCTGGAGCAACATTCTGCTCCATAAGATATTTTTCAATCTGACGGGCCACCTGATTATATTTCGGTTCCTTGCCGGTATTATCCAATTTTAATGTCAAATCTTCAAATAACATTCTCTTTCCTCACGCATCAGTTCTTTGCATTTAAGTTAGCATATTTTTCAACTGTTTCAAGGTGCAATAGGATATTTTTTACGACTTTATTGCCATAGGGTATTTTATTGTTTTCCAAAAAGTTACTATTTTTATAAACACTTGATTTTATGCAGTATTTATGATATACTTCAATTTTACAAGAGACAGAAATCTGGCCTGAAAATCATGCAAAAACATCAACTTTTAATTCATCAACAGGATATAAAATGAAATTGCATTATGGCTTATAAGGCAATAGCAATTCAGATGTTTTTATACTTTTTTTGCTTTTTTCAGTTTGCATTAGATAAATAGTATGCTAAAGTACGCTGAAACAACATCAAAATTGCTTTAAATTTATCAGGAGTTATTTTCTATGAAAACACGCCTTATACTTGTTCCCTCCACGCACTGGGACCGTGAATGGTATAAAACACATGCGGAATTCGGGGTGCATCTCACCGAATTATTTGATTGCGTTCTCTCCAAACTCGATTCCGGAGATTTGACCAATTTCCATACCGACGGACAAGCCGTCATTGTAGAGGATATTCTGAATCTCAAGCCGGAATGGAAAGAAAAAATCGCAAAATATGCCGCAGAAGGCAAATTGGAAATCGGCCCGTTCTATTCTCTCTCCGATATGTATATCCCATCCGGAGAATCTTTCCTGCGTAATATGTTCTGCGGATCCAAAATCGCACGTTCCCTCGGCGCAAATCCCGGAATCCCTTACGTTCCGGATGCGTTCGGGCACACCAGCGATATGCCGGCAATCATCCGGACTGCCGGATTCGATACCTATTTCTTCTGTCGCGGACTCGGCACGCAAATGGACCCGCCACGGAGTGAATTTGTCTGGGCAGACCGCAGCGGACAATATAAAATTCTCGGTCTTGCCGGGATTGTCGATATTTTTGAAGATGACGGATCCTGGGTTTGCGGAGCCTACGCCCTCGCGATGAATCTGCCGAAAGAAAATGATAAATTCTGTAAACGCCTGAATCTGCTTATGCGCTGGCTAGAAAAATATTCCGATCTCCCCGTTCAATTCGCAATGAACGGCTCCGATCATCTTCTGCCGGAAGATCGTTTATTGGAACGGCTGGATTATTTTGCAAAACAGGATAATAACACATTCACCGTACGGACAGACCGTCTTTCCGCTTATGTTGCCGAAGCAAAAAAACATCTTGATATGGATGCCTTGCCGAAAATCACCGGAGAATTGACATTCGGCCGTTTCCTCTGGGTCGTCACAGAAACCGGAAGCTGCCGGACGGAACTTAAAATCCGTAATGATCTTTCCCAATTCACACTCACTAAAGTTGTGGAACCCGCTCTTGCCGCCGCCACGGAACATGAACGGGAATTGTATCAGCCCCATTTGGATTATGCGTGGAAAATGCTGCTCCAGAATCAGACACATGACAGTCTCCCCGGATGCAGTCCCGACCGCGTCCACAAAGAAATGAACGTCCGTTTCGATCAAATCGAAGATTCCATGCAGGCAATCACGGACCGTTTATTAAGAGTGAAAGCCGGTATTACAGCAATGCCTAAAATCATGCCCCCGGCAAACAGCGAAACGATTCAGGCGGCAGTATCCCACTGCATCCCCGCAACCGACGGCTCACAACTCTGGAATTTTACAATCATCGTTCCCATTGACGTTGATTTGAATGAATATGATTTGATCGGCAACAATGACAAAAAATGGGATTTCATTCCTGTCATAACCGCGCCGGATTCCACAAACAATGGTCCGTTTATTTCCGCCGGACAGGGACAACGTGTTTGCCATAAAGTCAATATTTACACCAATATGCCATTGAGCGGCGGCTGGTCTTCCGCGATTGTCACGTTCCGCAAAAAAACAGAAGCAGAAACGACACCGAGTTTTGAATTTCCGGTCAAAGTCAACAACGGGAAATTGGAACTTTGCACAGAGTTCGGTGTTGTTCCGGACTTCCTGTCCCTTGTCGATATGCAGGATTTCGGCGATGAATATATGTTCAAAAATGCACCGGATGCTATTGTGCGCACCAATACATCATGGCATCAGACCGGCAGTTTGATCAAAGGCGATCTTTATACCATCGACTTTGCAACAACGCTTTCCCTGCCCGCCTCAGAAACAGACCCGGAACTGCGTACAGTCAACGTAACACTGAAAGTTCTCGGCTCCATCAAAGATCAGGCATTTATCACATTGTGGGAAATCGACAATACGGCAAAAGATCACCGGCTTCAACTCAAGATCAATACCCCGTTTGCGTTTGACGAATATTGCCGCCAAACACAATTCCAGCATTTGATCACGCCGGTGGCAAAAATGGAAGAACCGGATCCGTGGCGGCAGAAAACGGAACCGATCCGCCGGAACTTCGGGTACATTTCTATTCACAATGGAGAACAGGACTTCACCATTCACCCGTTAGGACTTCATGAACATGCCGTCGATGGCAAATCCGTCATGCTCACTTTCTTCCGGGCAGTCAGTACCCTGGGACGCAGCGGTGCCGGTCCGATTATTGTCACTCCGGATGCCCAATCCCAGTGTCTGCGGAAATTTACCATTGCATTCTCTCTGCAAGGCAATGGTGAAAAAACAAACATACAATGGGGCAATGCGGATCGGCTGATTTACTCCGGGAACGGGGCGATCCTTCATCCGGATTATAAGGCAAATGATATTACCGGCAGCGATTTGGAATTGAAGTCCGATACACTTATGATCTCCGCCTGTTATTATGATGAAACATTGAAGAAAACAGTTCTGCGTATTTTTAATCCGGTCAACACATCCGGTTCCGGTTCCCTTATCGGGAAAAATGCGCCGGAAAAATTGCAGAAGATTCATTATGAGTGCGGCTTGCCGATCCTTGAAAATGCAACCATTCCGGCAAACAATATCACATTGGATTCCGGAGAGATCATGACCTGCTGCATGATATGAGTTTTTTTTCAAAAAAAGTCGCAAATCAACAGTTTTCGGCTTGAAATTGTTTTTTTATGTGATAAAGTAAGGAAAAACCAAAGGATTACTGTTACTTGCGGTAATCAGGAAAAATGCGGGATATAATTTTATCCCCGGAATTTATAACAGAAGGTGATGCCAATGGCAAAATCAACAAGTAAGACAGACGCAGATCTGCGGATCGGCGTGATCGGTGCTGGCGGACGCGGTGCTCTCGCCCGCGGCGCACACAAACCCGGAGAAGGTGCAAGAATTGTCGCAGTTTGCGATATTCTGCCGGAACCCCTTGATATTTGGCAGGATTTTGTAGGTAAGGACTATAAACTGTTCAAGACGGATGACTACAAAAAATTGCTTGCACAAAAAGATGTGGATGCCGTTTTCATCACGGTTCCCGATTACCTTCATGAAGAATTTGCCATTGCCGCACTGAAAGCCGGAAAAGCTGTTTACTTGGAAAAACCCATGGCGATCACTATTGAAGGGTGTGACAGAGTTCTGAAAACCGCTTATGAAACCGGTTCAAAACTCTTTGTCGGCCACAATATGCGCCACATGGACTTTATTCTCAAGATGAAAGAACTCATCGACTCCGGTATCATCGGGGAAGTCCAGACTGCATGGTGCCGTCACTTTGTCAGTTACGGCGGCGATGCTTATTTCAAAGATTGGCACTCCGAAGCAAAAAATACAACCGGTCTGCTCCTGCAGAAAGGGGCTCACGATATCGACGTGATCCACTGGCTTTGCGGCGGCTTTACCAAACGTGTTGTCGGTATGGGTCGTCTCTCTGTTTACGACAAATGCAAAAACAGACGTAAAGCCTCTGAACGCGGAATCGCCGCATGGAGTGCAGCCAACTGGCCTCCGAAAGAAAATACCGGTATTTCTCCCGTCATCGACGTGGAAGATGAAAGCACTATTATGATGCAGCTGGATAATGGTATCCTTGCAAACTATATGCAATGCCACTATACCCCGGATGCATGTCGTAACTATACTTTTATCGGTGACAAAGGAAGAATCGAAAACTATGGTGACGGCTATGGACGCCGTATCGATATTTACACATCACGCGGTCCCTTCGCTCAACCGGACCAGTCCATTCACCTCCGTGAAGTTGCGGGCGGTCATGGCGGTGCCGACCCCGGAATCGTCTGGTCTTTCGTTCTCTTTGCAAAAGAAGGGAAATCGGTTCCCAGCAACTCCCCGATCGCAGCACGTAATGCGGTTGCAGCCGGTGTACTCGGTACAAAATCCATCCGTGGCAACAATATGCCGCAGGATGTCCCCCCGGTCTCCGCAGAATTGATCAAATATTTCAATGGCGGACAGAAAAAAGCCGCAGCTCCGGCAAAGAAAGCAGCAGCAAAACCGGCGCCCGCAAAGAAAGCAGCTCCGGCAAAGAAAGCAGCAGCAAAACCGGCGCCCGCAAAGAAAGCAGCTCCCGCAAAGAAAGCGACTGCAAAAAAGAAAAAATAATGTTCTGACGCTGTAAAAGGCAGAGAATTACAAGAGTGTTGTTCATCGCAGGATGTCGACACTCTTTTTTTATTTCGATTTTTGGAGCAGAATCCACAGATATCCCATAATTTTTCAAAAAATGGGTATTTTCTCCGTATTTGAACGGGAGAATTTTGATTTTTGAAAAAGTGATTTTGTCAGATTTTTGTTTATGAGCAGAAATGTTATCTCAAGTCTAATCACAGTCACGACTGCACGAGAAAACACGGATTAATCGCAAAACAAGCCCCCTTGTGGGGCGGCAAGAGTCAGACAGCCCAGGGTGGAGCAAAGCGCAACCCTGGGAATATGACATCGAACTACATTAACCAAGACCGGCATTGACGGATATGGCGTTCCGATACGGAATGACATATTCGTTAATGCGATGATTTCCCGGATATATCATTGCCTCCA
>JAFVSW010000310.1 GCA_017503545.1 Lentisphaeria bacterium
ACCGCGTTGACGGCGTTTCTGTAGAAACGGACGGCATCGTGGTGGCAATGACATTCCCGGGGGATCATTGCATTGGCGAATATGTCATTCCGTACCGGAACGCCATATCCGTCAATGCTGGTCTTGGTCAATGTAGTTCGACGTTTTTATCCCCAGGGTTGCGCTTCGCTCCACCCTGGGCTGTCTGGCTCTTGCCGCCCCGTCCGGGGCTTATTTTACGGCAAACCTGCGTTTTATCCGGATATTGAGTTTTGTATCAATATTCTTTTGAAATATTTTATGGGATATCTGTGAAAAACGATCAAAAAAACACAATATTTTTACAAAAAGAATTTGACAAAAAACAAAAAAAGTGCTATATTATTTAAATATAGTTTTTTCGTAATCTGTTCCAACAAACACAAAACAAAGGAAGAACATTATGAAATTATTGAAAATGCTGACTTGTACAGCAGCAAGTGCCCTTTTCCTTTTTGGATGTACAACAGTTCAGGAAATGCCGGCAGAAAAAGTTTCTCAGGAATGTAACACACCTGAATTGAAATTGTGCAGAGAATTATTGATTGCATTTATCAAGAACGATGCGTCCGGATTTGTAAACCGCCTCACCCCGGAAAATCAGAAGAGTTTCAATAAAGAAGATTTTACAACTGCACGCAATAATATGTTGAAAACGGTCGGAGAGCCTGTATCGTTCCGCTATCTCACCTCTCCGGAGTTTGTCAAACTTCAACCTCATGTCTGGATCGTCAGGTTCAAGCGCAAGGACCTGGCTCAAAAACAAGAGTTCTTCAGTGAAGCACTCTTCCGTATTGTCACCGGTCGTGACAAAAACGGGAATATCTATGTATTGGGCTTCAACTTTTTATAAGTCCAATACATAAGGTATGAATCCATAACCCCTTAAACAAAAACCACAAAACAACGGAAAGAAGTATGAAAAAAATCACTTCTCTCGGAATCGCCTTTCTGATGGCGTTTGCAGTTTGGGCTGCTGACGAATCAGTGAGAACGATCCACCTGCGGCAGGATGACGCACAGGTCCGCTATGTCAGCAAGATCTATCAGCTGAAGCATGCCAGTGCGGAAGAAATTCTGCCGTTCATCAACTCTGCGGTCAAGCGTTACAGCCGCAACTCGACAGTACGCCGTATCACAACCGGAAAAGATGCGAAAAGTATGGCGTTGCTGGTATCCACCGGAAAAGATTTCATTGCCTATGTGGATGAAATCATCGCGGTCCTCGACCGTCCCGGCAAACAGAAAAAGAACTCTGCGATCAGCGGTACCGGTGTAACCAGAATCGGTTACACTCCCAAATACCGTGCTGCTTCCCAGTTGGCAGACATCATCAACGTGATGTTCGGCAGTTCCGTCGGTGCTGCTTATGTCAACGAAGAAACCAACACGATCTTCTGGCGTGACCAGGCTGCTTCTGCAGAAAACACCCTGAAATGGGTTGAAAAACTGGACCGTCCTCTCCCTCAGGCAATGATCCGCCTCAACTACTATGAGTTGCGCGACAGTGACCTGAAAGATTGGGGTTTTGACTACCTGGCATGGAAAAACGGCCCCGGTGTCAACCTTCTCAATGTCGGTTACAATACCGGTAAAATTGTGATGGACGAAGTTTTGGATGCAACAAGTTTCCTTGCTGATGCCTCCTGGGGATTCGGCGGATTTTTCTCTGCACCCCAGTTTGACATGAGTTTCATCCGCTGCTTGCAGCAGAGTGGCAGTGCCGCTATTTCCGCACAGGCTTCTCTGACAACAATCAACACTCCGGTTGCGTCTGAATATGATTACGCATTCCTCCGCGCAATCCAGATGAAAAATCCGGATACTGCTCCGTTCCTTTATCGTACAACTCTTACCCCTGAATACCAGAACATTTCCAAAAACACATTGGGACGTACTCTGGTCGGCAAGAGCCATTACGAAGATGCAAACGGTATCCGTCATGCTTGTCCGCCGGAACTCAATGCAACCATCATCAACCCCTTTGTCTGCTTGAACAATGGCGCATTTGTTCCCGCAGGAATGAAAAAAGGTGCAAAAACCAATGGTTGTGTGATCTTCAATTATGCTTTGCATTTCAAAGATGTGATCGAACGCGGAAACACCGGTGCTGAATTGAGCAACTCTGCTACATTCACCGGCGGTGCAACTCTTCCCTTCGGCAAAGAAAAAATGCTCGCTCTCTATGAAAAAGAAAATGACGTGGAACAGACGATCGGGTTGCCGATCCTCTGCCGTATCCCCGTTATCAAATATCTGTTCAGCACTGTGACCAGCGTCAAAGAACGTACTTATATCGTCGTCACCGCTGAAGCAATCCCCGTCAATCCGGATGCAGCAGGTACTCTCTCCCCGGTCAGCGCAAGCAGCAAGATCGACCGTCGTATTGAAAGACTTCTGACTGAAACCGAGGAGGCAAGTAAATGAGTAACAATAAATATTTTATGATGGCTGCAATTGCATGCCCGTTTGTTTTTGCCGGTTGCAACATCTCTCAACCACAGGAACAGCGTCCTGTCAATATCGTCATGCCCCAGCAGCCTGCATCCAAGAGCGTCAGCGTGATCCCGCAGGCAATCCCCGGCGTTGCACGCGTTGCAAATGACGCCCCCACAGGCTCCTATGCTCCGACTAACGTTGAAGCGCAGCTGAAAATTGATGTAAAAGACGGCACAAAGCAGGTTCGCGTTGTCCGTGACAACACCGATCCGCTGATCATCACAAAACCCTACCTGATCAAAAATGCAGACCCCTATGCTGTCCGCAGCTATCTTGAAGCTGCTGTCGGTGCAAAAAGCATTTCCAAAAATCCCGCACAGGTCACGGCTATCAAGAATGATGACGGTACCGGTGTGATCCTGGTCTCCGCAGAAGATTACCGTTTTGAAGATTCCGGCGAAGGAAAAGGTATCAATGCAATCGTCGCATCTCTTGACCGTAAGGGTCTCTCTTACTTCAAAGATGCCGGATCCAGCATCTATTTCCCGAAATCCAGCCGCGCTTCCAATCTGCGTGACATGCTGCTCAAAGTCGGTTCTTCTGAACTGGATCCCCAGTTCGCAGTTGCTCCCGGCAGTCTCATGGTTGATGGCGAACTCAACGCCCTTATCATGACCGGCACAAAATGGAACATTGCTGACATGCGGAAAATGCTGGCGATCTATGACCGCCCCATTCCCGAAGTCAAAGTCCGTTACAAAGTTCTTGAAATCTATGCTGAAAACGATGACCGTATCGGTGTTGACTTCCAGAGCTGGAAAAACAACGAAGGTGTAGACTTCTTCTCCGCTGGTACTCTTGTACGTCGTAACTGGAATACATTCTTCACCAGCAATATGGATAACACTCTGAACAACAACCGTACTTCCTACTGGAACTTCAATCCCAAATGGAATACCCGTTATCTCGACTTCATGACCAGTATCGGTAAAGCAAAAGTCATGGCGCAGGGTGAAATGGTTGTTCAGAACCGCACTGCTTCCAGAATCCAGGTCGGTACCGGTTTCTTCTATGACCGTACCTACTACACGGCTGGTGCAAAAACAATTGCTGCTGGTACGACTGAATTTGCCTTTGCTGATGTCAACCCTGACACCATTCAGCGTGAAGGCGTTCTCAAGATCATGCCTGTCAACTCTGCTCAGGCTTTCGTCAATGATGCAGCAGGATACTACACAACTACAGTTACGACTCCCGCGGGTCCTGTCACTGTTCCTGTAAAAGATTTGCCGAAAATCATTCTGAAACCTACCGGTTATACTATGCGCGTCATGGGCACACAGACAGGCACGAACTCTTACACCGATGTGACTGCTCTTGCTCTGAAAACAAACCCGACTCTTGCCGGAGCATTGAATACTTATGCAAAAATCGATACCACAGGTTATACGGATGCACAGTACGATTCTTTGACTTCTCCGCTGGCAAAATACCTGACCGGTTACACAAAAGCTGATGGTACAACTACCACTGCTGCTTACTACAACACAAACGGCAATTCCATGAACGCACATCCCGGTATCATCCACGGATGGCTTCAGTACCCGATGGTCAAAGATGGTTTCCTCTTTGATATGGCAATCACCCCGGTTGTCACAGGGAAAGCGGCAAAATTGCAGTTCGACCTCAACAGCATTTCTTTGCTCGGTTGGAACTCTGACGGTTCTCCCCGTTCTACCAACTCCAAAGTTGCAACCACCATGCAGATGGGTTACAAAGCCGGAACATTCGTGATCGGCGGTCTCCGCAAATCCGAATCTGTACGCGGTACAGCCGGTCTTCCCTTCTTCAAAGATATGCCGGTTCTCGGACGTCTTCTCTCCACCGAATCAGAATCCATCAAACAGTCTCAAGTCATTCTCATTGCAGAAGTGGAATACGTTGCGGCTGACGATGATCAGCTCGGTGCAAAAGTCAAAGAAGAAATCGGTAAGATCAATGACAACGTCAACAAAGGCATGAACAGCAAAGTCGGCAACATGTTCTTCCAGCAGTATGGTTTGGATGAAGATCGTGCAGACCGTGTTGAACGTTTGGAAAAGGTCAACGAAGAATCCAACGCTGCCAGCAAGCTCTATCGCTGATAGCATTGTTTACTGAATGATCTCCTGCGTATTGCGCAACGGCAGGAGATCAACGGAAACAAAATCTTAAAACAGTTCAAATCTCATTTTCAGATTTGAACTGTTTTTTTTTGCATTCATACTTGAAAATAAAACAACACGTGCTAATGTACGTGAGCATGTAAAATATTATTTATCAGAGACAATTTCAAAAGTCTTCAAAAATACCGGACTATTGAAATTATTTTCATCAGGAAGGACATCAGAACAATGCAGAAAGAAATCTTTGCGATTTATTTCCCCAGTTGGCATCCGGACCGCCATTATGAACAGTGGTATGGAAAAGGTTTCAGCGAATGGGAATTGGTCAAATCCACAAAACCATTATTCGAAGGTCACGATCAGCCGAAATGCCCGCAATGGGGATATTTTGATGAATCCGATCCGGAAATGATGGCAAAACAGATCGACCTGGCTGCCGATCACGGAATCACCGGGTTCCTGTTCGACTGGTATTGGTACAATGGCGAACAATTTCTGGAAAAACCTCTTGATGATGCATTCCTCAATGCGCCCAACTGCAACCGTCTTAAATTCGCCCTCATGTGGGCAAATCACAATTGGGGAAAATGGCCTGCATTGGATGATGATAAGCATCAGGGCATGAACAGCAATGAAAATCAATCCAGTACGTTGTATCTGGAAATCACCCACTCTGAAGAAGATTTACGGAATATGATCGACTTCTGTTCTAAAAAATATTTCTGTAGCGAAAATTACTGGAAGATCGATGGCAAGCCCGTATACTCGTTCTATGCTTCTGATAAACTGGCAGAATATATTCCTTTGAACGATGTAGTGCGGATCGTCAACGAACAGGCAAGAAAAAACGGGTTCCCCGGGTTGTATCTTATCATGAATATCGGATGCTGTAACGACAACAAACGGTTCTGCGGATGGGGCAGAGTCCCTGCCGTTAAAAATGCCGGTTTTGATGCCGTATTTGCATACAATATCGTAGCACCGGATTATTACCATGAATTGCCCATCGAACGCCCGGTATTCGATTATTCCGGCATGATGGAAGCGCAGGAATATTGCTGGAACAAGATCGAAGAAGGCGGTTTGCCCCATCTTCCCAGCGTGACATTAGGCTTGGATGTGGCTCCACGGTGGAGCCGATCCGTCAAATTCCCTATGGATTATGTCAAATTGGGATATTGTCCCATCTGTACCGGAAACACCCCCGAAAAATTCGGCGAAGTCCTGAAAAAAGCATTGGCAAAAGACGGTCCGGCAGTCATTATCAATGCCTGGAACGAATGGACAGAAGGCATGGCATTGCTCCCGGATACCCGGTACGGAAGTGGATATCTGGAAGCGATCGCAAAAATCACGGGCAGAAAATAAGGATCATTTCACAACCGTTGCAGCCTGATAGGGGTGGGTATAGCGTTTCCGGAAACCTTCCGGATCCGCCTGCTGTAAAAGCAGGGAATCCATAAATTCCACCGCCTGTCGGGGCCAATTGCATACGTCAAGCGTATCATTTCCCAGCAGCATACCGTGATCGCCCCAATAATATAATGCCAATTCACAGGGACGTTGCGCCTCTGCCATCGCTTCCGCAAAGGCAATACTGTTCCGGTACAGTACGACTTGATCGCAAATGGTATGCAGCAGAAATGCCGGCGGCGTATTTTCGTTCACATGTTCCGGGAGAGAACACGTCAGACATTCTGCCGGATATGCATCCCCAAGCAAATTCTGTTGTGTCCCGACGTGACTCCATGGAGTAAATGCCAATACGCCGTAACAGAGTATCATATAATCCGGACGGAAGGACATGGCATCCACCTCATCTCCGGCATCACAATTAATACGATCCCCCAACACTCCAACCGATCCGGCAAGGTGTCCTCCCGCCGAAAAACCGCAAATCGCAACCCGATCTGCTATCACATTCCATTCATCCGCATGATACCGGATCAAACGCATGGCTCGTGCCGCATCCTGCTGGGGAGCGGGGAAACGGTTCGGCGCAACACGGTAATCCAGAACAAACGCATGATACCCCAGACTGTTAAATTTATGGGCAATGGGAGTGCCTTCTGTTTTTTCACAAACGCAGCCGTAGCCGCCGCCGGGAATAATCAGGATCGCCGGGTGTTTCTGACCATCGTTCAGCAGAAACGGCGTAATGGATGGGCGATCTGCCTGAGTTTTAATTGAAACATCCTGCCAGAGATATACTTTTTCCATAAAATATATTTCCTTCTGATAAATCATCAATCCAAACGGATCAATTTTGATTCAAAACGATCTAAATATTCGCTGCTGATCAGTTTGCCTTTGTAATAGATATCCGTATGGATTGCACCGCCATGATCCGGCCAGGTGTTTTCCGCAACAAACGCATAAGTGTGACCATCATTGCCCAGGAACGGTGTCACAGCCGCACCATTTGTCGCAGTAACCTCATACTCGCCCAACATGCGCAAGATATCCATCGCTGCCCGGTTGACTTCCGGATCCAACGCCTTTTGTCCGGCACCGCCGGTACGGTCAATGGCACGTCTCTGCATGGAAGGAGCAATCGTGAAAAATGCGGCTTTGGCTTTGCCGTTATCTTTGAGTGTCAGAAGTTTTTTACCTTTCCGTTCCAACAGGACCTCTGCATGTTCCACATCGAACAGATCGGCAAGGGAAGCCGCATCTTCGGAACAAAGCAGATTCACTCCCGCTTTATGCAGACGGCGGATCTGTTTGAGTTCCGCTTCCGGCACACCTTTCAATGGCGGAAGGACAAGGAGTGAGACTTGGGAAGCCTTGAGATTTTTCAAATATTCCATACGGGTCTGGAAACCGTGCGCCTGCCCGTCTTTCCGCGCCATTTCGTACAGATATCCGGCAAATTCTTCCGCCGTATTGACCATGGAACCGCCGCGAACCATACGTTCATTTTTCTCATAAAAATATTCATGAGCATCACAAGCGGCACGACTGTATACATATGCCGGGGTACGCAAAGGTGTAAGGGGTTTCAAATCCCGATACAATCCGTAAAGCCGCAACAATTCCGTAAACATGTCAGAAGTCCAGGAAGAAGAATGGAGCAAGCCATACGCATCCCAATACCGGAATTTATTTCCGTCAAAATGGGCAGTACCGTACAGCAGTTCCATAAAACGGGTATAGAAGAATTTCGGCGGAGTAACGGAAATGCCGAATGGCGGATGACCGTATACCACTCTGCCGTCCAATGTTTCCGCATTCAGCCCCCAAATCTGCGGGATGGTGCGCAACGCCGGATCTTCCATGGCGATGGAAGTAAACTGCCAGGTCGCCCGACTCAACGGATAACGGGAGGAATACGGGTAATCCTCCATGATGGCAAAACCATTCATAATCTCGTGGAGACGATCATTGCGCAAATCCATCCCCAGCAAACGACAGTAATTCGGTCCTTTGTAAATGGAACCGTATGTGGCAAACGTCAGGAAGTTGGCAGCTTTGGCTGTCGGCGGTACAGCATGGGATTCCTTCAACTGTTCCCGACAATGCGGGGCGATAAAATCAAGCCATTCCGTCCAGCGTTCCGGGTAGATTTCTTCAAATGTCAACTCTCTGCCGGCAAATTTCTTTGTCATTTCCCGGATCCATTCATCCGTTTCATAAAGATCCGGCATATGCAAATAATATCTGCCGGTCTTCGCCACTGTTGCTATACACAACCGGATCAGTTTGGCATATTTTTTTACGACTTCAATATTCTTTTCTTTGGAAGGACCCGGCTGGATTCGGGAGGTCCATTCACGATGATATACCTTCAGCAATTTCAACGGGCGATAATCCGATGTATACGCATATTCCGCACCGGTACCAATGTAATGGGTAACATCCACAATGGCTGTCCCCCACGGATGAAAATGATGGGAATAATCCGCAAGGAAGGTATCCGGGTAGATATCCGGATAACCGGCGAGTTTCTGGGCGGTTGTCGATTCATCATCCGGCATCACTTCAAAGGCATTGCGGACTTCGCCCAACACCAGATCATTCCGTTTCATGACGGCGTGCAAATGGTATACCCCAGGGGCAAGTTTGCCGAGAGAAAAGAAGGTATTTGCTTTCTTATGGAATTTCTTAATGGGTTCCCGATACGCATTTTCCAACACAAAATCACCATCCGTGGCTTCACAGGGGACACATAAGCCGCGAAAACGGACGTCTTCCCCTTCCACAAAATAATGATTGACTTTGGCATATTCCAACGCATTGGCATAATCCGGAATATCTTTCGGAATCATTTTGACAATGGCTTTATCACGGGGCGATTCCAGTACCGCATCACAAGCACCGTTTTCATAAACCTTACGGAAAGAAATCGTTTTGCCGTTCCGGTCACAAAGGATTTCCGCCGGACCGCCCGCCAATGAATTCATGGCTTCCGATTCATAATATTCATAACCGAACGCAAGATATTTTACATCAGTCATATCCACTACGGCATCGCGGCTGACCGGGTATATAAAATCAGGTACACCGTAAGTGGCACGCAGCAAAGAAAAAGATCCGGCTCTGCCATTGGCAATTAAAACACGGAATAATTCGTTGCCATCGGCATCCAATGCCCGGCAATAGGGACGATCCATAATCTCCGCATTCATACACCGGGGTTCCGGATGATCGGAATCTTTGCCGGGACCGCCGTTCAACGTGACAAACCATTTTTCACAGCCATAGGCGGCAGTACGCTCCACGGTAAAAGTATAAGGTGTCGCCACGCCGTGAGGACCATAGATCATCGGCACTTTGATGGTGGTGAGTTTCTTTTCTGCGGTCTCCGGCAGATACAGTTTCAAATTGTCGATATGACATTCTTTTGCGCCGAAGCAATACATTGCCGCATCCAGCGCAATGATTCCTTTTTTGTACGGGCATTTTTCCGGAATCGTAAACGATGCCATATTTTTGCCGTTACAAATAATACGGATTTTATCTTTTTGAACAGAAATATTCCAGGTGCCGAATGATAAATCTTTCAATTTTTTCTTCTGCAACACTTCATAATGCGTATTTTTAAGAATACCGAAGAAAACCGTTCCCGTATAATCCAGTTCCAAATACAATCCTGCCACATCTTTTCTTGCCGCACGGAAATAAATCAGAAATGATGGCGTGTTGTGCAAGTTTTCCGTCATATTAAATTCCAAACGGAAATCGCTCACGTTCTGCGGATGCAGGCAATGCCAGTTTCCGGGGAAAGACACGGCAAACCGTCCATTCTGCACCATGCCGAGATGATCGGAATGAGGACTCATGGACAACACATTGAAACAAGGCGGATAAGTATTTTCTTTATCCTGAGCAAATTGATGATCATAGAAAAGAACACTGCAAGGATCCTTTTTCATATTACTGCCATTCTTTCTCCGGGAATAAAATACCGGTGTTATTTATCAGTCATTGATTTATGTTTGCAGATAATATATTGATAAAAAATCACAAGTCAAGAAAAATGTTTGAAAATGAATATCATTGCTTAAATTTTCATATATTTTATTAAAAAAATCACATTGAAATCTGCATAATGCGTCATTCAATGTGATTTTAATTATTGCCGTCTATGGCAAACCGGAAACATCCGGTTTACCATGACATCTCAAGGCAATCAGGCAAGTCTTTCAGCAAGAGCTTTGCGCTGAGCTTCGAGTTCAGCCGGGAGACGGTCGAATTTCTGGAAGTGTTCGCTGATGGTTTCCAGTTCTTTCTTCCAACCTTCTTTGTCAACAGTGAGAAGTTCTTTCATATCTTCTTCTGTGACATCAGTACCGGTACGGTCGATTGCATCCATTGTGGGGAGGTAACCGATTGCAGTTTCCTGAGCATCGCCTTCGCCGTCGCAACGTTCGAAGACCCATTTCAGGACACGGCTGTTATCGCCGTAACCGGGCCAGAGCCATTTGCCGTCAGCAGTTTTACGGAACCAGTTGACATAGAAGATTTTGGGAAGGTTTGCACCTTCTTTCTTACCGATATTCAGCCAGTGCTGGAAGTAATCGCCCATGTTGTAACCGCAGAAGGGCAGCATGGCGAACGGGTCACGACGGACAGTACCAGCCTTCACGTCGAGAGCAGCAGCGGTAACTTCAGAACCGACAGTTGCGCCAATGAACACACCGTGTTCCCAGCTCTTGGACTGGTAAACGACAGGGAGTGTGGAGGGACGACGACCGCCGAAGAGGAATGCGTCGATCGCAACACCTTCGGGATCTTCCCAGTTGTCAGCGATAGCCGGGCAGTTGTTTGCGCGGGCTGTAAAACGGGCATTGGGATGAGCAGCTTTGACGGGTTTGCCGTCAGCATCTTTCATATCCGGTGTCCAGTCATTGCCTTTCCAGTCGATGAGGTGAGCCGGAGCTTCGCCATCCATACCTTCCCACCAGACGTCGCCATCATCGGTGAGAGCAACGTTTGTGAAGATGGTATCTTTTTCGCAGGAATGCATTGCGTTGGGGTTGGATTTGTAGTTGGTACCGGGAGCAACGCCGAAGAAACCGGCTTCCGGGTTGATGGCATGGAGTTTGCCGTCAGCAGCAAACTTCATCCAGGAAATATCGTCGCCGATGGTTTCCACTTTCCAACCGGGGATGGTGGGAACGAGCATAGCGAGGTTGGTTTTACCGCAAGCAGAGGGGAATGCGCCGGTAACGTATTTGACTTTGCCGTCAGCTTCGCGTGTCAACTTGAGGATGAGCATGTGTTCGGCGAGCCAGCCTTCGTCGCGAGCCTGAACGGTAGCGATACGGAGAGCAAGACATTTTTTACCGAGGAGAGCATTTCCTCCGTAACCGGAACCGTAAGACCAGATTTCACGTGTTTCGGGGAAGTGGGAAATGTATTTTTTGTCGATGGGAGCGCAGGGCCAGACACCGTTGTCGGTAGCACCGTTTTCCAGCGGTTTACCAACGGAGTGCATACAGGGAACGAATTCGCCATCAGTACCGAGAACGTCGAGAACTTTTGTACCGACGCGGGTCATGATGTGCATGTTGGCAACAACGTATGCAGAGTCAGTGATTTCCACACCGATTTTAGCGATGGGGGAACCAACAGGACCCATGGAGAACGGGATGACATACATGGTTCTGCCATGCATACAGCCTTTGTACAGTTCGAGCATGGTCTTTTTCAGTTCAACGGGGTCGATCCAGTTGTTTGTGGGACCAGCTTCTTCTTTTGTTTTTGCTGCAATGTATGTACGTGCTTCCACGCGGGCAACGTCAGACGGGTCACTGCGGAAAAGCAGGGAGTTGGGACGTTTTGCGGGGTTCAAGCGGATTGCAAGGCCGGAATCGACCATTTCATTACAAAGACGGTCATATTCGTCTTTGCTGCCATCGCACCAGTAAATTGCGTCCGGCTCGCAAATTGCGGCCCAATTGTTCACCCATTCCACGAGCTTTGCGTGGTTGGGAGCGGCGTTCAATACTTTCATTTCAAACTCCATGTTGTTTTGGTTGATTTTTATGAAATTCATGATTGAAAAATTCCATCGATATTCCCAATGACTGGAAATTTAGTCCAATCTCAGGGAATGTAATAATATATCATGGTGTTTCAAAAAAGCAAACGGTGTTTTAAAAAAAATCGAAACAAAAATATCGAACGTTCAGCCTCCATGCCGCAACATAACCGGATGAAGCATGAAAATACATTCCGTATCACTCCTGTCCAGTAAAAATTTCCGGACAGGAGAGGTCTGCCGGGATTTGTTGTATGTTAAAATGTTCATGGCCTTTTAATATTTAATACAAAAAATCCCTGCCTGTGTATTATAACAGCATATATTCTTAAGGTATACTTCTATACTTCAATATGGTTTTGAAAAAAATCACAGATATCCCATAATTTTTCAAAAAACGGGTGTTTTCGCCATATTTGAATAGAGGATAATTGATTTTTTTGAAAAAGTGATTTTGTCAGATTTTTGTTTATAAGCAGAAATATTATCCAAAAGTCACAACTGC
>JAFVSW010000311.1 GCA_017503545.1 Lentisphaeria bacterium
GCCGGTGTGACCATTGGAGATAATACCGTTATTGGCGCAGGGAGTGTTGTCACCCGTTCCATTCCTTCTGATGTTGTTGCTGTCGGTGTTCCCTGCCGGGTGATGCGTGAGATTACGGAAGCGGATAAAACACGTTATCCATATTTTGAAGGATATGTTGAAAAAGAGATCACAAGTGCAGAAAAAAAAGGTTGACCTTCCCATATATGAGTTATATTATGGGTGAAATAAGAAAGTATATCATCCGGACAGTCAATCAACATTCAGGAGATGTTTTATGAAAAAATTTTTGTTACTGGTGATGGTTATTGGAATCCTTTTGCCCGTAAAAGCCGTAACAGGAAAAAGTTTGGATTACAGTCAGAACTCCAATTGGGTGATTTGCGAAAAATCGATCCGGAAAAATTGTGATGTTGATCTGTTTTATGTCCTCCCGACTATTTTTTCTGATAAAAAACATGCCTACATGCGTTGGCATGATGATGCGCGTCTTCAGAAAAAAGCACGTATGATCGCCGCCCAGCATACGGACATTTTTTCCGGATACAGCCGGGTGTTTGCGCCGTATTACCGTCAGGGCGAATTTCGCAGAGTGTTGAAAGAAATCAATATGCCTGTGGAAAAGCAGACATTTATCCGTACCGGGATCGAAGATGTCAGAAATTCCTTCCGGTATTATATGAAGCATTTGAATAACGGTCGTCCATTTATTCTGTTGGGATTCAGTCAGGGCTCAGTTGCTCTGCTTGAGGTCATGAAGACGGAATTAGCCGACCGCAATATCAATGCAAAACTGGTTGCTGCGTATCTTATCGGATATCCCAATATGCCGAAAACGTTTCCGCAATATCCCTATTTGCGTACCGCGCAAGGGGCTGATGATACGGGAGTTATCATCACTTATAATTCACAGGCACCGGGCAAAGTGAAGTCACCTTTTACCGGTAAAGGGGATGTTTATTGCATCAATCCGGTCAATTGGCGGACCGATGATAAAATTGCCGAAAAAACGGAACATCAAGGCAGTCGTTTTTTTGATTTCAAGACCGGTAAAGCGACGGATAAAAAGTCTTTTGTTTCTGCAAAGATCGATCCGGTAAGCGGTGGACTGATTGTTATTCCTGCTGTCTCCGGCAAATATGACAGCCGCAGTTTAGGTGGCGGCGTCTACCACATGTTCGATCTGAACTTTTTTTACTACGATCTGCGTGCCAACGGGAAACGTCGTATTCAGGCATTTTGGAAGTGATTTGAGTATGAAAGAAACATGTCCGGCAGCTTTTCCGGCACGATTTTTTTTCTTCCATTTTGATTTGAAATTATGAGCAGATATGCTATGTTATCAACAAATCAGAAAGGTTTGATTCTTTCAAAGTTGAAAAACTAAAATACATTCAGGAGTACGAATATGAAAAATAAATTAGGTGTTGCCGATTACGGTATGGATGTTTGGGATGGCGGTTTGCCGAATCTGGAAATGCGTTTGGAAACCTTGAAAAGTCTCGGTCTCAATGGTACCGAAATGCTTAAGGCGGCTACCGAACTCCAGGCTCTGGATAATGCCTCTCTCTATCATCGCATGGGTATGGACTTCCTCAGCTGCAGCGTCACAAACAATGTAGAACTGAATATGAAACTGGCTTCCGCTTTCGGCAAGGAATACGTCTGGTTCTCTATCGGACAGGTAACACGCGATGTCCCGATGGATACTTATATCCGCCGGGCAAATAATTTTGTGGAAGCCGCAAAGCGTTACAATATCAAAGCCGCTCTCCACAACCACCTCGGATGCCGTATTGAACAGCAGGACGAACTGGAATTGTTTATGGAACAGGTCCCCGGTGCTATGCTGGTTCTGGATATTGCCCATCTCCATGCAGCAGGCGGCGATTGCATCCGCACCATTCAGAAATATCACGATCGTCTGGCTACGGTCCATTTCAAGGATATCTTCTACAAAGACCTGAATGTCAGCCTCGAAACATGGTGGGAACGTCTCCGTTTCTGTGAAGTCGGCGGCGGAAATGCCGGATTCGACTGCGAAGCGGTGGCAAAAGAACTGGTCGATCAGAAATATGATAAATGGATTCTGATCGAACATGATACTCATCTGAATGAACCGGCGGTTGACCTCAAGGTCAGTGCAGACAGATTGAGAGAATGGTTCAAATAATCCCTCGGTTTTATTACCGGCATGACGCGTAACTCACACCGTCATGCCGTTTTTTTCTCAGGTGCAGAAATGCCGGATCCGGAACGTTTTCATTTGACAATGCCTGTAATCAAAGGCGTGACCCGTCAATTTTTTCCGCTGAAATATTCGGAAAAATTCCATCCTGCCATCTATGATGAATTATTATATGTCATCAGCGGCAGCGTCCGGGTGCGTCTGAAATCCGGAAAAGAATACACCGCAGGAAAAAATGATCTTCTCCTGCTACCCAAAGGTACGATCCATAAAGACATTTTCAAGAAAGAGGCCGGACTGGAAGTCTTTTTTATCGAATTCACATGGAATGAATTAAATGAACTTTTCTCCGCTTCCTCATACAATTGTACCGCAAATCTCTCATCAAAAGAAAAGAGCGAACTGAACCTCCTGTTGGATATGTTCCGTCAGGACATTTATCAGAACGCTGCCAACCTCTCTATGGCGGAAGGCAGACTCGCACATCTCCTTGCCATCCTCTGGCGCAATACATTCTGTTCCAATTTCGATACCGCTGACAATAGCGATACCTATTCCAGAATCACCACCTTTGCCTGTAACTATATGACGACACACATGGCAGAAAATATTACCATCGATGTCATTGCTGAAAAACTCAAAGTCAGCCGGTCAACCATCATCCGTGCCTTTCACGATGCGGAAGGTATGAGTTTCAATAATAAACTCCGTTCCATCCGGATGAATGAAGCCTACGCTCTGCTCCAGGAACACAACATGACCGCTGCCGAATGTGCCGTACAATGCGGATATCAGAATCCGGCTTATTTTTCAAAAGAGTTCAAAAAGTATTTCGGTTTTTCTCCAAAAAATATCAAATGAGCCGATTTTATAATTATTGATTCGATTTTTCTTGCATCACACTATTGATTTGCTCTCTTTACACAGTATATTTTTTTTCAGATCATCTTAATTCAACAAGGAGTTTTTTATGCAAACAGCAACAACTCGTGTCGTTCAATTCACCCCGCCGTGGGATGATTCCCCCATTGATATCTCTTTCATTTTCGCCAACGAAATGCCCGCCGGAAAACATGGTTTTCTGACCTGTAACGATGGTAAAATGGTGTTTGAAGATGGAACTGAAGCCCGTTTCTGGGGTACAAACTTTAACAGTGCGGCTTGCTTCCCCTCGCATGAATACAGCGAGATCGTTGCAAAAAGACTTGCCAAATTCGGACTGAATATGGTTCGCTTCCACCAGATGGATGGCGACTGGTCCACCCCCAATATCTTCCAGTTCACCAGAGGCAAAAGACTGGAAAATACCCGCTCCCTCGATCCCGAAAGTCTGGATCGTCTGGACTATCTGATTTATGCGCTCAAGAAGAACGGGGTCTATGTTTATCTGGACCTTCTGACATACCGGCGTTTCCGCAGCGGTGACGGCATTGAAAATGCCATTGCACTGAGCGATGCTGCAAAGAAACACAGTATGCATGTGGAAGAAATGATCGAACTGCAGAAAGAATACAGCGATCAACTCTGGAATCATTACAATCCCTACACAAAACTGGCATACAAAGATGATCCGGTGATCGCATTGACAGAGATTACAAACGAAAGTGAAATTTTCAATAACTGTGATAATATCGTCGAGCCTTATCTTTCCCGCTTGAAAGAAAAATATCAGGCATGGAGAAAAGCAAACGGTTATCCCCCGGCGGAAAATATCACCTTCAGCGATAACGGATCCAGAGAATTGACTCTGTTCAAAATCGAACTTCAGAAAAATTACTTTAATGATATGCGCGATCACATGCGTAAAAGCGGTGTCAGAATCCCCATCGCAGGGACCAACTGGAATTGCGGAGCAAGTGCTCTCCTCCACGCAAGTACCGATATGGATTTCATGGACAGTCACACATACTGGTACGGGTGGGCATGGTCTCCTCAGGTCAAAGCTCTCAAAAATGCCTCCTTCCTGGATAAACGCGAACCCTGGCTCGATGGATTCCCCTTCTTCCGCACCGCTGACCGACCCTTCTTCATCTCGGAATGGGATGATCCGTGGCCCAATCAGTACCGCGCAGAAGGCACGCTCCATATCGCCGCTTGTACCGCTCTGCAGGGGTGGAGCGGATGCACCATCCATACTTACCGCTATGACAATCGTCCCAATATCAATATGATTGCAGCGCCCATCACCGGCGAAGCTCTTTCCGGCGTCCCTTACCGCAGCGGAATCTTTGATGCGTTTAACGATCCGTGCCGTTTCTCTCTCTTCTATCATGCCGCTCTCATGGTACGCAGAAAGGACGTCCGGACATCGGATGCACTCACCGTTGTCCCCGTCAACGAACTCATGCGTTCCGATGCAAACAAACGTTTCATGGAAGAAAATCCCGGTCAGACTCCCAGAAACTCTACCGGAAACGGCGATGATTACGCCTACGTCTCCGATTTCCCCGCACTCAATAATATTTCAGAATATACAACCGCCGCATCCATGCTCGATGGCATGAAATTGCCCGCAAATGCAAAAGTCGTCAACCCCTTCAAACGCCTCGTGCCGGAAGAAACACAGGTTTTCACCTCCGATACCGGCGAATTGAAACGGAATCTGAAAGAACGGGTCGCTCTGATCGACTCACCACGCACAAAAGCGGCTTACGGCTTCCTCGGCGCTGCCGGAGAAATCAAACTCAACGGCGTTACCATACGGTGCCGTAATGAATATGCTGCCATCGTCATGAGTTCCCTCTCCGATGACCCCATCACAGAATCCGATAATATCCTGCTGACCGTCGTCGGAAACTGCGATAATACCGATGCAAAGTATAATGACGATCACACCGTTCAGTATTCCAAAGGTCACGGCCCCATTGAAGCGGAAGTCATTGAAGCCGAAATCGTCATCGAAAACAAAAACGGCGATTTCCGCGTGGATGCCATCGGCGACAGCGGTATGCAGGTCGGCTCTGCCTCCCCCGAAAACAAAGATGGTAAAATTATCTTCAAGACCGGCGGCAATTTCCCCTCCGTTCATTATCTGATTCAGAAAATATGATAAATAAGGATTGCAACCATGGCTGAAAAAAAATTCTTCTCCATCGGGTGGGCTGGCGCCGATGTCTCTACGGATGCCCCCGTCAATCTCCCCGGACAGTTTTACATGCGTATCTCAAAAGGCATTCTCGATCCCATTACTGCCACTGCGTTGTGGATCAGTGATGGAAAGGATGATGTCTGTTTCGTCTCCATCGATTTGGCCACATTGCGCGGCGGTCTGACGGATGAGGTTCATGCCGAAGTCCAAAAGCGCAATCCGGCAATCCCCGTCAAAAAAATCATTCTCAATATCACACACACGCATACCGGACCCGGCTTTGTCTCAAACAATGTTACAAAAGCCGAAGGTGCAGAACTCAAAGGCGATGTGCCGATTCCCACTTACAAGGAAATCATGGACGGTTTGGAATACCGCAAATTCCTTGTCAGCCGGCTGGCGGATATCGTTTGCGAAGCCTATGACAAACGGGCGAACGGCTCGATTGCATACGGGTATGGATATGCCGTCGTTGCCCATTCCAGACGTGTATTGTATCATGATGACGTTTCCAAACGCCCGGGCGCAGTACGCAATTCCACCCACGGCGTCAACGGGCACGCAGTCATGTACGGGAACACTGCAGATGATAAATTTTCCGGGTATGAAGGCGGTGCCGACCCTTATGTCAACCTGCTGTACACTTTTGATGAAAAGAAGAAACTGACCGGCGTGATTGTCAACGTGCCCTGCCCATCTCAAAACTCGGAAATGCTGGAATATCTATCTGCCTCCTTCTGGCATGAAACAAGAGAATTGATCCGGAAGAAATTCGGAAATATCTTTATTATGGCACAGGCTGCCGCAGCAGGCGATCTGGCTCCACGTCCGCTTCATTATTTCAAAGCAGAAAACCGCAGACACATTCTGAAATTCGGGGATAATCAGAAATTTGCAGAACAGTTCCGCCGTCGGGATATTGCCGAACGGATCACGGCTAGTGTGGTGGAAGTGTATTCCTGGGCAAAGAAAGATATCATCCATTACGCCCCGATCCATCACGAAGTATTGGATCTGAAACTTTCCCGCCGGATGATCACACAGGCAGATTACGAACTCTCCTGTCAGCGGCTGAAAGATTTGAATGAATTATCTTTCACTCCTGAAGTAAAAGGCGAAGATAATACGGAAATCTTCAAGAAGAACTGTCGATTGGTTGCGGAAAGAAACCGCTGCAAAGGAATCATCAAACGTTGGAATGAACAGAAAGAAACGACAAAATATGCAACCCAATCCCACGTTCTGAGCATCGGTGATATTGCTTTTGCAACCAATCAGTTTGAATTGTACATCGACTTCCAGCACCGCATCCAGAGCAGAAGTCCCTTCACGCAGACATTCATCATTCAGCTTGCGGGTGTATCCGGGGATGGCGGCGGTACCTATCTTGCCACAAAACGCGGTTTCCTCAACCGGGGTTACAGCGCATCCTGTTATTGCAATCTGGTTTCCTGGAAAGGTGGTAATGAACTGGTGGAAAAGACGTTGAAATCCCTCAAAAAACTTTGGGGCAAAGGCCATAAGGAAGAACAATGATCGCCGTCAAACCGGCTTTATATGTTTTTCTGTCAGACGGATCGGACGGATCGGATATTTTACCTTCTCCCGTCCTGACGGCAAAATCACCGAAGAACAGGCAGTTCAACTGAAAATTGCCGCCCGGAAATCCTATGAGGAATTGCAGAAAAAACTCAAGGAACTTTCCGTGGCAGAAGTCCAAGTGGAAGTGCCAAAAACTAAATAAAAAAACTCCGCTGTTTTGAATTAAGCGGAGCATGGAGCCTAATAGCATAGCAATAAAGTTATTAGGCTCATTTTTTGTCAAAATGGACGTAT
Source organism: Lentisphaeria bacterium (assembly GCA_017503545.1). Classification (GTDB taxonomy): domain Bacteria; phylum Verrucomicrobiota; class Lentisphaeria; order Victivallales; family UBA1829; genus RGIG8244. The sequence goes on from JAFVSW010000311.1 coordinate 7,113, forward strand.
TGACCGCCGTTTTTATTTCCTTTGGGTATATATGGCTGACTTTTTCCACCACCACCAGTTTTGGTTGGAATGTTGTACTCTCCATCACAACCAGTAAGACAAATGCACACGACAATTGCCGTTACCAGCACCCCAAACAATACTTTTTTTCTCATTTTTTACCTTCTTTCTATTAGTGTATAGGTTCATCGAATTTCAGAAAATATAGCATAAGTTTTTTTGCAATCGATTATATATTATTTTTTATTTTTTTTTTGTGATTTTTACCCAAAAAAAGAAGAAGATTTTTTCGACATTCGCCCGACACGGCCCCTGATCGTCCATAAAACTGTTCGCCGCCAGTGGCGGTTTTTTGGGGAAATATGAAAAAATAAGAAAATCTTACTTTTTGCTCTTGATTTTTTATCAGAATTGATTATATTTAAAGTAAGAAAATCTTACTCAACTAAGGAGGTCACTATGGCTATGATAACTGCAATGTCAACTCGGGGACAAATCGTTCTTCC
>JAFVSW010000312.1 GCA_017503545.1 Lentisphaeria bacterium
GCTTACCCCGATCAACATTCCATCCTCACGACGGCGGCAATATCCAATCACCCCATCCAAAGATTTATCCGGATGCCGTTTACGGATCATCACAATCGAGCAATTCAATTCATAATAAGGACGGGCCAGTTTATGTAATTTCTGAAATTGTTCCATATCTGCCATTTGAACAAGAGTCAACGGCAATTTCTCCTCTCCTGTCAACGATCTGCCGAAATGCTTTTGGATAAATGCAAAAATGGCTTCGCGGCGTCCGCTGTCGGTTGGAAATAATTTCAATCTTACACGAACCTGATATTCGCTCCATGCCAGGGGAATATTGTCTGCGGTAAGAATTTTTCCGCGAACAACAGGGAGCGTACCGGCACGCCATGCAAGCCGATTACTTTCGTTCACGTACTTCTCCCGTGCCAGGACACTGAAATAAAAAAGACGCCCTGCCGCACAGACAGCCCATACGCCGAATAAAATCAATAACAGACTTACTCTCTTTTTATACACACCATTATTCATCCGTATCCGTCAACAATCTGAGGTCACCGCACCCCGCAAGCAAATACAATTCCGGATTTTCGCGTACCGCTTTCCGCCATGCCTGACGGTCTTTTTCCGACGCGATCCCCTTCCCCCATGCCATTACTGCGATCCGGCAATGTGTTTCCGCATGCTCCCGCTCCGATTGCTGATGCATCAAACCGTCCTGCAACCGGATCGTACCGAGGAACAGCAATGCCAACGCAAACAACACAAGTCCGAGGACCAATGTTCTTGTCCGTTTTTTCATTTTGTCATTCTCCTGTTTTCTCTCAATTCATTCCGTTTAAATCTGCATCCATCTCCCGACGGTCTTTTTCTCTCAAATGTTCACGGAAACGCAACTGTTCTTCTTCCCAACGGTCACGTGACCAGATTTCCACTCCGATCTCAACGCCAACCACAACAACTTCCGAGCCAGGCTTCATGTCCGCATAATCTCGGTAATGTTCCGGCAAAGTCAAGCGTCCCTGCGGTGATATGCTGATGTTCATACTCAATGATCCGAACCGCCGCATTGTTCGCCGCGCGACAAAGCTCTCCCCTGCCCGCCGGGCAGAGTGATCTTCACTTCCCCGTATCTCCAGAAATACTTCTTCCGGATACAATGCCAATGCACCTTCCGGCAGACAATGCAGCACAATATCACTGCCGCTCCGCTCGAAATCTGCAAGCACACGAGGACTTAATTTAAGTCGATTATTCGCATCGAGTAAACAGCGGTCAAAACCGCAAAACGGAATCATCGGACGTCTCCTTGAACCATTTTATTCCAATTTCTTCCAATATATTCCATATTTTTCCAAAGTCAAGCCAAAAATTTAAAATTTTTTCCTTTTTTTTTCATCGTGTACAGGGAGAGACAGTGGTCAGTGGGCAGTGGGCTGTGGTCAGTGGGCAGTGGGCAGTGGGTAGTGGGCAGGGGGCTGGGGGCAGTGGGACAGAAACATGCAAACGTGTGTTATAATCCGGCATATCCGGCATATAACTCACGCAAATAAACGGTATATTATTATTCAGAAGTATTCCACCGGACAGGGTGGAATGGAATTCAAAAAGGCTTTGCCGTATTGCTTGGAAACAATACGCGGATCCAATACCACAATAATCCCCCGGTCCGTTTTGGAACGGATCAAACGCCCTACTCCCTGGCGGAATTTCAAGACAGCATCCGGGATGGAATAATCACGGAACGGTTCACCGCCGTTCTGTTTGATTTTATCGCAGCGCGCTGCAATCAGAGGATGTGTGGGTACAGAAAAGGGCAATTTGGCAATGATCACATTACTCAAGGCATCGCCGGGAACATCGACCCCGGTCCAGAAACTGGTTGCGCCGAAGATCACCGACTTTTTCTTTTTCTTAAACTCGCTCAACATGGCAGAACGGGAAAGTGCTTCTCCGTGAACCAACAGATCGATCCCGGCAGAAATAAATGGACCTTCCAGTCGTTCCGCACAATATTTCAACATTCCATACGATGTAAAAAGTACAAAAGCACGCCCTTGCGTCTGCAAAACAAAATCTTTGATCCGGTCACTTGCTATATCCGAATAATTATTTTCCGATGGCTGAGGCATGGATTTGGATAAATACAATTTCACCTGCTTTGAATAATCATACGGGGAATCCAGAATCATCCCCTCCCCGCGGGCAAATCCGATACGGCGGACAAAATAATCCAGGGAATCCCGGACCGCTAACGTTGCACTGGTCAGGATCACCGGGATCCCTTTTGAAAAAAGAGTATCGTACAAGATCTGCGCCACATTTAACGGGGCAGATGCCAATTCCACATTCCGGAACGCCGAACCGCGTTCGTTGTTATGTCCTTCCACCCAATAGACATGATCTTCATAATCCATGGTCACAAAAGCATCCAATTCTTGCCGGCAGGCGGAAATACGCATCAATTGGGAAGAAACTTCCAGTTTATGACCGCTTTCCATGTCCTCGCCTTCATCCGTAAGATAATCTTTCAGCATCCGTTCCATATCCGCAAAAAGTGTGGACATCGGGTTATCATAGGCACCGGGATGGTACATACGGATACATTGTTCCGGCGATTTGGAAAGGCTTTCTTGAAATTGATCAAAAAAGATGGATGCGGCATCATGAAGTCTGGATACCTGACCGCGCATATTCAGCGTATTTTCACCGGGACGGGAAAGAAGTCCTCTGCCGTTTGCCGGATTATACAAACGATTGAGCATATACCGGATTCCCCCGGAATTCAAATGGATCCCCAGATGATTTGCCGCATTATCCTCCAAGGTATGAGCTTCATCAAAAACAACAGCGCAATAGGGTGGAAGCGGGCAATTTTCCTGTTGTTCCAATTCTCTGATTTTCAAATCAGTAAAGAACAGGGCATGATTTGCAACAACAAGATCCGCTTTATCCCAAAGCATACGCGCTTTCCAATAAAAACAGGAACCGAAGAAGTTGCATTTTTTCATAGCACAAGTGGAGGTTTCGCAACAGACACAGTTCCATAATTGAGGATCCAGGCGGAACGGGACTTCTGACCGGCTGCCGTCTCTGGTATCTCTTGACCATTCATAAAGGCGTTCCAAATCGGAAGTAAGGGACGCCATAGGCAGATATTCGTTACGGTGTTCGCCCCGCGCCAATGCCAATCGGCGTTTACATAAATAATTGGCTTTCCCTTTTGCAAGCACAAAAGAGAAATTCAGATTGAGCATTTCTTTGAGTAATGGAAGGTCTTTGTATACCAACTGTTCCTGGAGATTGATCGTTTCCGTGGTGATCAATACGGATTTGTGCATGGAAAGCGCATGAAAAATTGCGGGAACCAGATAAGCAAAACTTTTCCCGACCCCGGTGGGTGCTTCCACACAAAGATTCCGCCCCCGTTCCATGGCTTCTGCAACAGCAAACGCCATATGTTCCTGCTGGATCCGCCGTTCATAGGGGCGACCGCCGAAGGATTCCGCATTTTTCAACGGGGAATCAGGAGAAAAAAAGAGTCTGGTCTTTTCCAGAGTATCGGAAACGATCTGCTCAACAGTTCCGATGGAATCATCAACGGGTAAAATCATAAAAAACCTTTCCTAAACGATATATGGTAAAATAGCGTATTTTTTCAACTTTACAAGTGCAGAGAGACAATTTTTTCTTCCAGTATACAATTTTTTTTGCAAAAAAAACGGATTTACGTAAAATCAGATTGGAAAATTGAAAAACTGGTATTATAGTACATAGAAATAAAAAAGCGATTCCGGAAGTCCAATAAAAATTAAACCCGGATGGATGGGATCAAAAAAATATAACTTGCAGAATCCAACTAAAAAAACAAAACAAAGGAAACAACAAAATGGCAAAAGTAAGTGTTTGCAATGTAAGCAAGATTTACGAAGGCGGCGTCAAAGCCGTTCACAGTATCAATCTTGAAATCAAAGACAAAGAATTCATGGTCCTTGTCGGTCCCTCCGGCTGCGGTAAATCCACAACTCTGCGTATGATTGCAGGTCTGGAAGAAATCAGTGACGGGGAAATCCTTATCGGTGACCGCGTGGTGAACAACGTTCCGCCGAAAGACCGTGATATTGCAATGGTATTCCAGAACTACGCTTTGTATCCGCACAAAACCGTGTATGACAACCTGGCATTCGGTTTGAAACTCCGCGGATTCCCCAAAGCGGATATTGATAAACGTGTGAAAGAAGCTGCCGACATTCTCGGCATTCATGATTATCTTGACCGTAAACCGAAAGCATTGTCCGGCGGTCAGAGACAGCGTGTTGCAGTCGGTCGTTGTATCGTGCGTAAACCGGCGGTATTCCTTTTTGACGAACCGCTTTCCAACCTGGACGCAAAAATGCGTGTTCAGATGCGTGCTGAAATCAGCAAACTGCATCACAAACTCGCCACCACAATGATCTATGTTACTCACGACCAGATCGAAGCTATGACCATGGGCGACCGTATTTGCGTAATGAAAGACGGTGTGATCCAGCAGTGTGATACCCCGCGTAATATTTACGACAATCCTGCCAACGTCTTTGTTGCCGGCTTTATCGGTACACCGCCAATGAACACCATCAAAGGAAGACTGGAAGAAGAAAACGGTCAGTATTATTTCAAAACAGAAACTCTCAACATCCGCATTCCCGAAGACTGGAAAAAACAGCTGGAATCCTATGTTGGTAAAAATATTATCTTCGGTATCCGTCCGGAAGATATCGGTTCTGAACTGGCAAAACAGGATGCCAATGCCCCCGTGATCAATGCGGTTGTAGACGTCCGCGAATACATGGGTGCAGAAACCTATTTGTACCTGGATATCGGTTCCGGTGTCAATATCATTGCCCGTGTCAGTGCGCATCAGGAGTTCGCAATGGGTGAAAAATTGACATTGCCCTTGTCCATGATCAAGGCACACATGTTCGATCCGGAAACAGAAAAACGGATTCTTTAATGGAAGTCCGGGAATACGGTAAATCTTCATGCTGTATTCCCTTTACAATTACAAACTTAAAAAACTAACAGGAGAAGTAATTATCATGAAGAAAAAAGCATTGAAACTTGCATTCCTTGCATGCGTTCTCGGCGCAGTCACTCTGCTCAGCGGTTGCGGAACTCCGGTTCCCCTCGGCTGTCTCTACACAAAGATTACCCTGCCCGTATCTGTGGGTAACGGAGAGATCAAGTACAACCGTATCGGCGAAGCAAAATGCCAGAACTTCCTGGGCTGGATCGCAATCGGTGACGCCTCCATCAACGCTGCTTGCGCAAACGGTCAGGTCAACCGTGTTTCCTGGGTAAGCCAGAGAGTGGAAAATATCCTCGGTATTTACGGTACCTTCACCACCATCGTTTACGGTTTCGGTGACGGCGCAGATTCTACTGTTGCCGGTGAACACATCGTTCATCAGCCGTAATCGAATCGTTCATTCGATTTTACAGGCGGACACCAGTTTTGCGTGTCCGCCTTTTTCTTGTTTATGACAATATTTGAACTTTATAAAAACTATACAGAAATTTTCCGGAACAACGGTTTTGATTCTCCGGACATCGAAGCAGCGTACATTCTCTCCGAAGTCACAGGAATGAGTCATACAGTTATCCCGTTTACGGAAAAATCCATTGTCCCGGAAGCGGCAGAACAGGCAGAAACGTTTCTGAAACGTCGTCTGCAGCATGAGCCATATCAATACATTTTCGGCTGGGCTGAATTCCGGGAATTACGGCTCTCTGTCGGTCCGGGCTGTCTCATTCCGCGCCCGGAAACCGAATTTCTTCTGGATTACGTTTTACCTGCTATTCCCCGGGGCGGCACAGTATGTGAATTAGGTGCAGGCAGCGGCGCAATCTCTCTTTCTGTTGCATTCGAAAGAAAAGATGTCAAAGTCATAGCAACGGAAATTTCCCCGGATGCGTTCCGTTGGGCAGACAAAAACCGCAAAGACCTGGGGTTGACTGACCGGGTGGATCTGCGGATGGGCGATCTTTTTGCCCCATGTTCGGGAGAACGGTTTGATGTCATTGCAGCCAATCTCCCCTACATTGATGAATCGGCGGAATTACCGCTGAATGTAAAACTGTACGAACCGGGTCAGGCATTGTTTGCGCCGGATCGGGGATTTGCCTTGATTGCAAAAGCATTGGAACAGGCGCCGGATCATTTGACACCCGGCGGTAAACTCTTTTTTGAAATCGGGGAAGACCAGGGGGCAAGAACGCTTCAAACAGCGTTACGCTATTTTACGAAAGCGGAAATCCGGCAGGATCAATACGGTGTAGACCGTTATCTGTTTGCCTGCTTGTAAAATTTCTTCTGATTTTCTGCCGCTTTATGACATTTGAACCTTGTTATTTCCTTGCATTTTGATGACATTCATGTATATTACATGAATCGACAATAAAATAACCATTCAAAGGATCATACCATGTTGAAAAAAACATTCCTTCTTTTCTGTGCCGCCGCCTTGTTTCTGACCGGATGTGATAAAACATCTCAAAAACAGAAAACAAAATACAAAATCGGGGTCTCCATTCCTGCTGCAACTCATGGCTGGTCTGCCGGTGTCATCTGGCATGCGGAACAAGTCAAAGCGAAATTGCAGAAAGAAAATCCGGATGCAGAAATCCTGATCGCCACCAGTACCGATGCTGCCGACCAGGTCAACCGCATCGAAAACCTGATGATCCGCGGCGTCAATGCGTTGGTCATCATGGCACAGGAACCGGATCCGCTTCAAGCAATTTGTGCAAAAGCAAAGAAAAAAGGAACCTATCTGGTCATCGTTTCCAATCCGTTGAAAGAACGGATTGAAGATGTATTTGTCAATGGTGACAATACCGGTTTCGGTGTCGCTGCCGCACATGCCATGGGCAAAGAATTGAACGGCAAAGGCAATATTGTGGTGATGGAAGGCTATTCCTCCCCCATTAATACGGATCGCATTACAGCATTCCGCAGCACATTACAGAAACATTACCCCGGAATCAAAATTTTGGATTCCCGGTTGGCATATTACAGCAGCGAAAAAGCACTCGCTTTGATGGAAAATTACCTCCAGAAATTCAAAGGCACACGCATCGACGGCGTTTGGGCTGGCGATGATGATGCGTTAATCGGCGCATTGAAGGCTTGCACCGAACAGAAAGCAACACAAATCAAAACCATTATCGGCGGCGGCGGTTCCTCCAAAGTCGTAAAAATGATCATGGATGGTCATAAGCAAGTACGGACAACGGTCACTTATCCCCCGCAAATCATTGTCAGCGGGATCGAAGCGGCTCTTGCCGGCCTGCAAGGCAAAACGGTCAAAAAAGAACTCACCGTTCCGTCAGAAATCGTAACAAAAGAAAATGCCGCCCGGTATTACTTCCCGGAATCCAATTACTGAAAAAAATCAAGAGAAAGAGTAGAAATATGAGCAAAAAAGTTATTGAAATGTTTGAGAGCCGTTTCCATCATGCACCCGCCGTTGTTGCCGCAGCACCCGGCAGATTGGAAATCCTCGGAAATCATACGGATTATAACGAAGGTTTTGTCCTTAGCATGGCTGTCGGCCAGACAACCGATGTCGCAATGTCCCCGGTAGAAGGCACAGAATGTATCATTTATGAAAACGGAAAGGATTATTCTCTTTCTCTGAATGAGATCGATATCAAAATTCCCGGCGACTGGCGTAATTATCTCAAGGGACTTCTGGTCGAATTGCGGAAACGCGGATTCACCGTAAAAGCCTTCCATGCCGCATTGACAAGTACCGTTCCCCTGTCTGCCGGAATGAGCAGTTCTGCCGCGTTGGAAATGGCATTTGCTTATGCCTTGAAAGAAATCAACGGAATCGACCTCTCTCTGCCGGATTGGGCAAGAGTCGGTCAGGGGGTGGAAAATAATTTCATGGGGTTGAAATCCGGACTGCTGGATCAGTTCAGCTCTCTCTATGGACAGGCAAACGCCTTGATCCATTGCGATTTCCGTACCGTGGAAGTGCTTCAAACCGTATCCATGCCTGCCGGTTGGAAACTGGTCGTTGCCAACACATTGGTAAAACACAATCTTGTGGAATCCGACTACAATCTGCGCCGTCAATCCTGCGAAAAAGCCTGTGCCGCCATCCAGAAAACAAATCCGGAAGTCAAAGCACTCCGTGATGTCTCCCCCGCATTGCTGGAAGCATGCCGGAATGCCATGGATCCCGTGGATTATTCCCGTGCATTGCATGTTGTCGGGGAAGATGACCGTGTGATGCGCGGTGTGGATCTGCTCAAAGCAGGAGATGTGGAAAGCTTCGGTAAACTCCTGTTTGAAAGTCACGAAAGTTCCCGTTTCAATTTTGAAAACAGTTGTCCGGAACTGGATGCACTGGTTGAACTTGCCCATACCATCCCCGGTTGTGCCGGTGCCCGATTAAGCGGCGGCGGATTCGGTGGCATCAGCATCCACCTGGTCAAAGAAGATATGGCAGAACAGTATTGCGAACGGTTGAAAACGGCATATGAATCCATGACCGGAAAAACCATTGATACCATCATCTGTTCCATCGGGGACGGAGCCCGGATCATCACCGGCTGAAAGGAGTCTTTTTGATGTTTGAATATGATGATTTACAAAACTGTTTCCGGAATCTTACATCCAGATCCAGTCAGGTCATGATCCTGGCATGTAATGAAACGATCCGGTTACAGCATAATGCCATCGGTGCCGAACACCTGCTGCTGGGTATTCTCCAGTTGGGTGAAGGTATCGCCGTGGAATGTCTCCGGGCTCTCGGAATCGATCTGGAATCGTTGAAATCGGAAACGGCAAAAGCTGCAGAAAATGGTGAACCGGCGGTGATGGTCAATAATATGGACCGCCCGATCACACCGGAATTGGCACAAATCGTCCTTTACGCATTTGAAGAAGCGAAAGCGATGAATTACAATTTTATCGGAACAGAACACCTTCTGCTTGGTATTCTCCGCCAGACAGGATGCCATGCCGCCCGGATTTTGAATATGCTCAAAATCGATCTGGAACGGTTGCGGAAACAAATCTATTCCACGATCGATCCCAGTTTTATGCCGGATAATGATATGCCGCAGAACCCGGACGGGCAGACATCTTCTCAAACTGCTGCCCACGGTCATTCTGCCTTGACTGCATTCGGCAGAAATCTTACGGATCTGGCAAAAGCGGGGAAACTGGACCCCGTGATCGGCCGTCAACAGGAAATCGAACGGGTCATTCAAATCCTTTGCCGCAGAACAAAAAACAATCCCGTCCTGATCGGCGAAGCCGGGGTGGGCAAAACTGCAATCGTGGAAGGTTTGGCACAACGGATCGTCAACGGTGAAACGCCATCCATTCTCAACGACAAACAAATTTACTCGCTGGATTTACCGCTCATGGTCGCCGGGACAAAGTACCGCGGACAATTTGAAGAACGCATCAAAGCCGTGATCGAAGAAGTTCGTGCCTCCGGCAATATCATTCTTTTTATTGATGAATTGCATACCCTGGTCGGTGCCGGTTCAGCCGAAGGCACGATGGATGCTGCCAACATTATCAAACCCGCACTTTCCCGTGGAGAATTGCAATGTGTCGGAGCAACGACATTGGATGAATACCGCAAAGGCATTGAAAAAGATTCCGCGCTGGAACGACGCTTCCAATCCGTTCTGGTCAATCCGCCATCCATTTCCGATTCCATTCTGATTCTGCAAGGGTTGAAAAAAACATACGAGGCGCACCACAATGTCACATTCCGCAGCGATGCAATCGAAGCTGCGGTAAAATTGGCAGACCGTTACATCTCTTCCCGTTTTCTCCCGGATAAAGCCATTGATTTGATGGATGAAGCAGGCGCACGCGCAAGAATCCGTAACATTCAAGTTGCCCCGGATGTCAGAGCGTTGGAAGAAAAAATTGCAAAACTCAATGACGAAAAAGAAAAAGCCATTTCAGAACAACGTTTTGAAGATGCCGCAAAATTCCGTAATATGGAACGGGAAGTTAAAGATGAACTCAAAGGCATCATGGAAAACTGGCAGAAAAATCAGAAAGCAAAAACGCCTGTTATCACTGCCGCCGATATCGCTCTCGTCCTTTCCAAACTCTGCGGAATTCCTGTGCAGCAAATGAAAGACGGCGAATCGGCACGACTCCTTTCCATGGAAAAAGAATTGGCAAATACTGTCGTCGGACAAAACGAAGCCGTTTCCGCCATCGCCCGTTCTCTCCGCCGCTCCCGGGCAAATCTGAAAGACCCGGCACGCCCCATCGGAACCTTTATTTTCCTCGGTCCGACCGGTGTCGGAAAGACGCTTCTGGCAAAAGCATTGGCAGAATTCATGTTCGGAACAAAAGATGCTTTGATCCAGGTGGATATGTCCGAATATATGGAAAAATTCAACGTCAGCCGCCTTGTCGGTTCCCCTCCCGGATATGTGGGCCATGAAGATGGCGGAGAATTGACCGAACGGGTTCGCCGCCGTCCGTACAGTGTTGTGCTTTTTGATGAGATCGAAAAGGCACACCCCGATGTCATGCACCTTTTCCTGCAAATCCTGGAAGAAGGGAAATTGACCGATACCCTGGGACGCCGGATCGATTTCCGCAACACCATTGTCATTATGACCACAAACGTCGGTGCGGAAGCAGTGGCGAAAGGCACGCAACTCGGGTTTGCTGCCGGTGGTTCCTCCGAAGTACAACAGAAAAATCAGGATCGCCTGCTGGAAATCGCAAAACGCAGATTCCGGCCGGAATTTCTCAACCGGGTGGATGATATTGTGGTCTTCCGCAATCTGGTACGGGAAGATCTGGAAAATATCATCCGGCTCGAAATCGAAAAACTGGCAAAACGAATTGCTGAAAACGGTAAAAAATTTACGGTCAGTGACGATGCCGTTGCGAAGATCCTGGATTCCGTTTCCGGAACCGAATACGGTGCCAGACCGCTCCGGCGCGCTGTCGAACGGATGTTGGAAGATCCTCTTTCCGATGCCATCCTCCGCGGCGATTTCAAAAAATCAAAAAATATCCACGCCTCATTGCAGGATGGTACCATCCAATTCACCGGAGAATAAATCATGACGGAAGAAATGCTTGATATTATCAACCCGTTGACCGGCGAAGTGACCGGACAGGCTTTGCGCTCCAAATGCCATGGTGACAATACCCTGTGGCATCGGGCAGTACATGTGTTGGTATTTCACCCGGAAACCGGCGACATTCTTCTGCAAAAACGTTCCCGGACAAAACGGATCCAGCCCGGCAAATGGGATGCCTCTGTGGGCGGTCATATTTCCGCCGGGGAAAGTATTGCGGAAGCACTGTTGCGGGAGACGGAAGAAGAAATCGGGCTGCATTGCAAAAATGCCGATTTCAAATTCCTGTTTGAATATGAGATTCATAACGAGATCGAATCGGAACTCGCGACCGTGTTCCGTTTGGAATCCGACGGACCATTTTCTTTTCCCGCTGATGAAATTGAAGAATTGCGCTTTTTCCCCGTATCAGAATTGAAACAACGTTTCGCTGACGGCAATACGGATGATATGACGCCGATCCTTCAGAAAGAACTTGCCATGCTGGATGGGTTCCTCTCATGAATATGCAGAATGATGAATCACTCGGAAAAATCGCAATGCGTAAATTCCTCCGGGATAAAGCCGCTTGCGCCGGGTGTATTTTCATCATTTTGTTATTTCTCAGTGCCGTTTGCGCTCCACTCCTTGCAAACGGAAAACCATTGCTGACCAATATGACCGGAGAATGGACCAGCCCCGCTCTCCGGGATTTTTTCGCGCCCGATTGTCAGGAGGCATTGGTCGAACGGTTATTCAATTTTCTGCTCCCTGCCCTGTTATTTTCTGCCGTTTACCTGTTTTTTACAAGAAAATGGCAAAATAAACTGCGCTCCATTCTATTCTGGGGTGTACTTGTCATTATCGCATTGCCATTCCTTTTTTCAAAAAGCGTCATGGATAAAACATCCTACCGGGAATTGGCTCTACAACAGAAATGTACCGCCATTTTTGCCCCTATCCCATACGGACCTTACGAAACTTCATCACAGATTTATGAAAAACCCTCTTTGCAGCATTGGTTCGGAACCGATCAGGTCGGACGCGATGTCTTCGCAAGAATGATTTACGGCGGGCGCGTTTCCCTCGCCGTCGGATTCCTAGCCACCGGAATTTCTCTTTTTATCGGCACTCTTATCGGGCTGTTTTCCGGATACAAAGGCGGCAGAGTCGATTTGACCATTCAGCGTCTCGTGGAAATCGTCATCTGTTTCCCCACGTTTCTGCTGCTGTTGATCCTTATGGCATTGATGCTTGACCATGGTTCCCGCCAATCCATTCTGCTGGTGATCGCTGTCCTCGGTTTTACATCCTGGCCCGGATTATGCCGACTGGTACGCGGTGAAGTGTTGAAACAGCGGCAAATGGCATATATTCAAAGTTGTGAAAGTATCGGGTTACCCACCTGGCGGATTTTGTTTTTCCATTTACTGCCCAATGCGGCAGGACCGATTTTTGTTTCCTGCGCCTTTGATGTGGCAGGCGCGATTCTGGCGGAAAACAGTTTGAGTTTTCTCGGATTCGGCGTACAGGATCCCTCCGCAAGCTGGGGGGAACTGCTGCGGGAGGCATTTGCCGATCCCCTCACCTATTGGAATTTGATGTTATGGCCCGGACTTGCCATTTTCTTTACAGTAACAAGTTTCAATTTTGTTGCGGATGGCATCCGGAAAGCAATTGACACAAAAAATCATTAATTATAAAGGAGACTGAATTGCAACACAGATTTTTTAAAAAGTTCACAATCACTTTTTTTACTGCGGTAATGACCGCAGTTCCTCTCATACAAGCAAAAGAAATCATATTAAATAGGAGCAATATTATGAAAAAATCATATTATCTTGATTTGATGGAGAAAGCCCTTTCCGCTTACTCAACGGAACACATCGACCGTTATTACAACGATGTAAAACGGGAAGGCCTCAAAGAACACGGCTTCCCACGGCTGGCGGCAAACATCGGGATTCTGATGGCACACAACAAACGGCTCGACCTCAAAGACCGTTTCATCAAATTGATGGATCTCTGCTGCGAGCAGATCCCGAAAGTCAAAGCGGCAAACGATTTCTCCGTGAAAGAAGTCATTTTCTGCCTGCAGGAACTGGAAGCCGTCAATGTCATCGACAAGAAAAAAATCAAACAGTGGAAAGATCAGCTGCGGACGATCGAACCTTATTCCTGCTACAATCAGTATGCCACCGATGAAAATACCATCATCTACAACTGGGCGGCATTTACCATGCTCAGCGAATATATGCGCAAAATCACCGGGCTCGCCGACAAGTATGATGACTTCATCGACTTGCAGGCATTTTCCCAGTTGCGCCATCTGGATGCAAACAATATGTATCGGGACCCCAACAACCCGATGGTTTATGACCTGGTGACACGCGGTTTGTTTGCATTGCTTCTGGATCTCGGCTATACCGGAAAATATCAGCAGCACTGGCAGAAAGCCCTCGATGATTCCGCCATGCTGACACTGCATTTACAGTCCGTAACCGGAGAACTGGCATACGGAGGCAGAAGCCAGCAATTTATTCATAATGAATCACACATGGCTCTTATGTCTGAATATTATGCAAAACGTTATGCGCAAAAAGGTGATATGGCAACTGCCGGAAAATTCAAAGCGGCGGCGATCCGGGCAGTAGAGCAGGTCACTCTCCGTCTTTCTGAAAACCCGATCACTCATGTAAAAAATAAATTCCCCATCGACAGTCAATTCGGCTGCGAAGGGTACGCTTATTTCGATAAATATATGATCACTGCCGCATCGTTCCTCTATGTGGCATACCGGATTTGCGATGAATCCATCCCCGCGGCTCCATTCGATACCATGACCGGTACATCCTGGCAGACCTCCGATGATTTCCACAAAGTCCTTCTCCGCGCAGGCGGCTATACTGCCGAATACGATTATATGGCGGATTATCATTACGATTGCAGCGGAATGGGACGTCTCCACAAAGCGGATGCCCCCTCTGAAATCTGTCTCAGCACCCCCTGCTCCAATACTCCGGTTTATAAAATCGGCATCAAAAATGCCTCCACTCTTGCCATTGCGCCAGCCGTCAAAATCAATGGCAAATGGCAGTACGCCACCTCAAAACAAGTCCGTCATGTTGTAAAATCACATAAGGCAAAGGGCGAAACAGCATATACCGATGTGGAATGTATCTTCCCGGGTAAAGTATCGGTCCTCACAAAATATAAACTGGACAGCAAGGGATTGAATGTCAATGTTTTCGGCGAAGGCACACTGCGCTGCCTGCTCCCGGTATTCCGGTTCAACGGACAAGAGTACACACAAGTAACACAGAATGGAAATGTTCTGGAAGTTACATTCAAAGGCTATGTCTGCCGGTATACCATCAAAAATGGAACGATTACAGACTTGAAACGCCCTGCAAGAAACAGAAACGGTCATTTCGATACATTCGCTGCCGAAGGGGAAAAGAACCTGACTGTGCAGATCGCAATCGAAAAATTGTGATGATCAACTGACGGTCAAATCAACATATCGTGCGCCGGTGTACGTAAGAAGTGCATCCGGCGCAATTTCTATACTGACCCCGACTTTTCCACCGCTGACACGGATCTTATCAAACAATTGCGCCGTTTCATCAATAAAAACGGGGAACGGCTTTTTCATGCCGACGGGTGAACATCCGCCGTGAATGTATCCGGTCAACGGGAACAATTCTTTCTGCGGGATCATGACAATACTTTTAGACCCGGAGGCTTTTGCAGCCTTTTTCAAGTCAAGAGTTCCGGGCCCGGGGATCACGAATACAAAATATTGTTTTTCCGGGTTGACGGTGACCAGTGTTTTGAAGACCATTTCATGTTCCACTTGCATTTTATCTGCCATGGAAACGGCATCGAGTTTGCCATCTTCAATATCATATTCAAAGACGCCGTGTTCGATTCCGGCGGCTTCAAGCAATCGCATAACATTTGTTTTGATCATAAGTAAACGCTACCTGTTTATAAAAATTTAACCATAAGATAGCATTTTTTCAGAAAAAGTCAAGAAAGAGAAACAAATCCGTTTGGAAAAATAAAAAGTATGTGCTATATTATCCTGTACAACTAAACCAATCAGAGGATTTACAAGTATGGGCGGATTTTTCGGTGTTGTAGCGGAAACCGATTGTGTAAGCGATCTCTTTTACGGTACAGATTATCATTCCCATTTGGGAACAAAACGCGGCGGATTGGCGGTAACCAATTCAAGAGGTGCCATCATCCGGTATATTCACGATATTACAAATTCTCAATTCCGGTCGAAATTCGATGCCGACCTCAGCAAGCTCGAAGGTAAGTGCGGAATCGGTGTCATCAGCGATATGGAAGACCAGCCGCTGATCATCGGATCTCATCTCGGCATTTATTCCATTGTCACGGTGGGAAGAATCAATAATATTGAGGAAATCACACGCCGCAGTATCAAAGAACATCATATCCATTTTTCTGAATTGAGCCGCGGGGAATATAACCCGACGGAAGTCGTGGCTTCTCTCATCAATACAGAATCGACGCTGGAAAAGGGGATCGAAAAAGCGATGAATTGCATCGATGGCTCCTGTTCCATGCTGATCATGGCAGATCATGCCATCTATGCCGTGCGCGATAAATACGGAAGAACCCCCGTCGTCATCGGAAAACGCCATGGTGCTTATTGCGCCGCTATGGAATCCACTGCTTTGCCGAATTTGGATTATACGCTGGATCGCGAACTCGGCCCCGGCGAAATTGTGAAAATCACACAGGATGCTATCGTTCAGATCAAAGAACCGGAAGATACCATGCAGATCTGCTCTTTCTTCTGGGTCTATTTCGGTTATCCCTCCTCCAATTACGAAGGACAGAATACGGAAACCGTCCGTTACCGCAACGGCGCTCTCATTGCGGAAGAGGATGATGACCTGGATATCGATTCCGTTTGCGGTATCCCTGATTCCGGGGTCGCTCATGCTATCGGATATTCCAATGCAACCGATAAACCCTATCAGCGTGCATTGGTCAAATACACTCCCACCTGGCCCAGAAGTTTCACTCCCACAAATCAGGCTTTGCGCGATCTCGTGGCGAAAATGAAACTCCTCCCCGTGGAAGGACAGATCGAAGGCAAAAAATTGTTGTTCTGCGACGACTCCATCGTCCGCGGTACACAATTCAAAAATATCGCAAAACGCCTGTATGAATTCGGGGCAAAAGAAGTTCACATGCGTTCTGCTTCTCCCCCGCTCATGTTCCCTTGCCTGTTCCTCAACTTCTCACGGTCAAAATCCGCTCTCGATCTTATCGCTCGCCGGATCATCAATACGCTGGAAGGCGGGGAGCCGGATGACGCCGTTCTCCAGGAATATTCGACCGCTGGTACATCCCGGTATAACCGGATGGTGGAAGAAATCCGCAAGAGTCTCGGCTTGACGACTCTGAAATATCAGAGTATGGAAAAAATGGTGGAAGCCATCGGCTTGCCGAAAGAAAAAATCTGTACTTACTGTTTTGACGGGTGCAATCCCATAAAATGTAAACATTGTACCTGCGAAAAGTAAGTAATACGTTAAGGGGCTGTTGCAAAATCGTTATCAGGTTTTGCAACAGCCCCGGATCGTTTTAAAAACGCGCTTTTATTTAGACCAGATAGCCTTTGGTCTTGAGCTGAGAAAGAAATACATGGATATCCTGCTTCGCACGGTCAGGCAGCGGTGAAGAAACGCTTTTCTGCAGCAAGCACAGCAAATCATCTTCCGTATCACATTCTGGCATGTGTTTGATCAGGAATACACCCATCCGGTTCAACATCAGCGAACTGACATCCTCAAAACTGAACAGGAAGCCGGTATGATCCGCTTCCTCATGAAAAAAAATACCGTCCGCTAATTTCATTGGACTTTCTCCTCCCCGTAAATCGTTTTGTGCAACGGATAATCCAAATGGGCGCGGAATTCTTCCGCCGGATACACCGCCCCCAGAGTCTGCACCATATTCCAGAACTGATCTCCCACACGATAACGTTCTGCTGCCGGAAACAAACGCATCGTAGCGTAACAGTGCAGTGTCATTGCGGAAAGTAATTGACAATGATACAATGCCATCCGTTCCGCCGGAACAATCTCCTGTACAGTTCCGCGGGTCAGCCATAAAATCCGGCGTAATTCCCGTTTCTCCATGACCGGATAACGACGCACGGGCCCGAACTCCAGCCAATGACTCCAGGTGGGCAATGGGCGGGCGTAAAATTTCCCATTTTCATGATACAGCAGAATTGCATCATCCGCAACACTGGAGCCGCCTTCCTGCAGCCAACGGTTACGGGTCGTACTTTTCCCCACTCCGCTTTCCCCGAACAACAATATACTTTGATTGTCCGGCTCATCAAGAAGTGTTCCATGGAATAACGCAAAATCTTTGCGCCCTGTCAAATGCAATTCCAGTACGTACGCACCAAACACACCCACACGCATAAGATAGGATTCTTTCTCATAATTGGAAATGTAAGCAGGATTGAAGCGGATTACAACCGTTCCGTTTTCCACATTACGGCGAATCCCCTTGATTGCGGGATCATCTGCCAACACAGTTCGACATTCTTGCGGCATATCAGCATGTATCGGGAGACAAAGCATCTCCCCAAGCTGACATAACAGTGTGGATGCACGATCTCCCTCAGCTCCGATCGTAAGCGGTTCATTGCCGGGCAATGGCAAAGATAGACTGCAAATTTTTGTATGATTCAATGAAATACCTCCGTAAAAAAACACCCTGCCCAAGCAATTGGGCAGGGTGTTTGACTCAATGAAAAATCAAGTCTTACTGTTCTTCTTCACCGGGGTCAACATCGCCGGAAGATGCCCCTGCAACAGAGAGAACATCAACAGTAGCCTGTTCCAGTTCCGGTGCTTCATAATCAAATTTCTGATCCATGATAGAACCTTTCTATATTAGTTGGTTGAAAATGAATTAAGCAAGTGTAGCTGTGAACTTGATGCTGTTGCCTTCCTGGAACAGTTTGTAATCTGTACCGGCATAGGTCAGTTCGTAAGCATCAACACCGTTCCAGGTCATTGCCTGGTTGGTGCCGTTGACTGCGAATGCGCCTTCGAGTTTATCGAAGTTCTTGATTTCGCCAGCTGCAACGAGAGTCCAATCTTCGAGATCTGCATCGAAGACTTCTTTGACGTGGAGTGTGCTG
The DNA here is from genome assembly GCA_017503545.1 of Lentisphaeria bacterium. Classification (GTDB taxonomy): domain Bacteria; phylum Verrucomicrobiota; class Lentisphaeria; order Victivallales; family UBA1829; genus RGIG8244. Next base: position 18,293 of record JAFVSW010000312.1, read on the forward strand.
CCTTCAAAGTCGAGAACGCCTGCACCGGCAATGCTGCTGCCATCTTCAAATGTCCAGTCAAGAATTTCTGCACCGTCGAAGATATCGGCGTTTGCAAAGTTGACATCGGAATTGTTGACGAAAGCGATATTGTCGATGTTCACAATTTCAGTTGCATTGAATGCAGATGCTGTGAAACCGTCGAAGGTCAGGTTGCGGAGACCGGAAACGCAGGATTCAACACCGTAGTAGATGGCGTTGGAGGAATCACCATTGATGAAACCGGCGACATCGGAGTTACCGGAGATGGCGATGTTTGTTGTGCCAGTGATGGAACCGAGGTTGTAAGAACCACCGAAGACGTTACCACCGATTGTGGAATTATTGATTGTGATGTATGTGCTGCCGACCAATGTTGCATCGAATTTGCTTGTGGAAGCACCGGCATGACCACCGTAGATATTCTTGGTAACGGTGGAGCCTTCAATTGTAACATTGGTGGAACCGATCTGCTGGTATTTACCAGTGGACTGAACGAAACCACCGCCGTAGACAGAACCGTTAACGGTTGCATCGCCGGAGATTGTAACATCAGAGTTACCCATCATGGAAGCATCACCGCCTTTACCGATCAAGCTGGCACCGACAACCAGTTTGTAAGAACCACCGTCAAGGCTGACAGAGCTGTCACCGATTACGTTCATACGGGCATTTTCAACGCGGGAACCGCCAACCACTGTACCGAAACCGTAGTCGCTGTCGATTGTAACAGCGGTATTGACAGTACCGGCGTATGTGCCGCCCTGAACATTGGAACCGCCGTAAACCTGGTAAGCAATGCCGCTGTCTGTAACAGTAACGCTTGTGATGTCAAGACCGGCTGCATAGTAGCCTTCAACGATCATGCTGCCGCCGAATACGCGGGTTGAAGCATCATCTTTACCGAGGCCATCAACTGTAACATTGCTGATGTTCATAGCTTTCACCTCGGTAACAGTTTCCATGTTGCTGCCGTAGTAGTCTGCACCATCAAGTTTAACAGTTTTGGCACCGCCGTCTTTTGCATCAAAGATATTCAGGATCTTGTTAGCAGTGAGAACACCATCATTCAATGTGAACTGGAGACCGGTTGTAGTATCTCTTGCAGCACCAACATTGTAGCAAACATTATCAATGCAAACTTGGTCGACAGAAGCAAAACCTTCGCCGATCGTCACGCCGTTACGATTGAAGAGAACATCGGAAAGTTCGATCTTCTCCACTGTGACAACGTTTTCGTCAGCAACAAAGCTTTCGATACCGCTCAGAGTCAGAGTTTCGATTGTCATTTCTGTTTCAGCTGCTGCATCAACTGTGATAACGCCGCCGAAAGCAGCATCGTCAGCTGCTGTGATCACAAATTTACCTGCGCCGTAAGCAACATCAGTTGCGCCGAAGAGTTCATCATCTGTGTATGTTTTTCCAGCAACAACGCTCATATTGACTTTGGAAGTAATCGCAATATCAGCAGCGGTGAAATCACCGGCGATCACAATGTCACCAGCAAGTTTAACAGAACCGTCCGCAGTTTCAACTGCAAATGTGGAATCTTCCACAGTTGCTTCACCGGAGAAATTGCCTGCGACAGCGAATGTGGAATCCGTAATGGTTGCATCGCCGTTGAAGTCTTTTCCAACTGCAAAAGTGGAACCGGAGACTGCAGCGTCACCTGTGAATGAGCCAGCAACTTTGAAAGAAGAATCTTTCACGGAAGCAAAATCAGCATTGAAATCACCTTTAACGGTGACATCGGATTTTGCGGTTGCACTGATTGTGGAGTTGACGTTACCTTCAACAGTGACAACTGTTGTTTCAACATTGAAACTGCCGTTGCCTGCGAGAGATGCGAAAGTGATCTTAGCATTTGCAGCTGTGATATCACCGGCATTTTCAACATTTTTAGCTCTCAAAGTAGCGTTGGAAACTTTGATGCCGCCTTCATTTGCGATATCGCCGGCAACTTCAACTTCGGTACCTTCTTCGATAAGAACTGCGGCATTATCAGCAATTGCAAATTTACCAACGACGTCCATATCTGTCTTACGTGCAGTCATAGTACCAGCAGCGTAATCCAAACCGCCATTGAATTTAACTGTTGCGCCAGTGAAATTAACTGTGTTTGTTTCACCAGGCAATAATTGTTTAAATTTTGCATCGCCATTGACGATGAATTCAGCTTTTTCGTTGACGTTGATTTCGCTCTGATTTTCGACCAACAGTCCAGTTGTTGTGACTTTACCGTTGACTGTCAGGGCAGCAACAGCATCGGACTCGAAAGCACCTGCGGGAGCATGAAAGAGCTGAACTTGATTGACGTTTGCTTCGCCATTGATGACAGTTGTACCATTGAGAGAGTACAAATAACCACCTTCGACGAGAACGCCTTCTTCAACTGTCATGGTGTAACCGACTGCGCCGCCAATTGCGTAATCGTACGCCAACTTCAGAGTAGCAATATCATTGGTTGTACCATTTTCGATTGTGTACCAGCCCAACAAATCCATTGTCCAACCGGATTCAATAACGGTATCATCCATCAATTTGACTGTAAGATGACCTTCATAGTCACGATATTTATAGATACCATCAAACATGGTTTCGAAAGCGTTATAACCGAAGATGTGACCATCGGCATTGCCTTCAGAGTAGTTATTGTTGACGTAGAGAACGTCGATGTATTCGTCAGTGATAACGAGGTCGTTATCGGAAATTGCCAGATAATATCCGGGAGCAACTTCCATACCGTTTGCATATGCATTGCCGTTGATTGTAACCCAAGCAGCATCGAATGCGTCATTACCGGTCTGGTTTACGAGGTAAGCATATTCACCGGCAGCTGCGGCATCAACGATCGCTTTTGCATCAGCAGCATCAATTGTGATGGAGAGCCAGTTCTGACCGGCAGCAGCATTGATGTCACCGACCTGAATGGAGGAAGCACCACTCATTTCAACAAGACCGTTAGCGGTAACGATCAGTTCACCGGGCATGGTCAAGGTTGCATCATCAAGGATCAGTTTACCGCCGCGGTTAACATTGGAAGCATGACCGATCTGGAAAGTACCATTGTTTTCGCCGGCAACTTCATAAAGATTGAGAGCAGCATCCTGAACTGTGATTGTTGCGTAGTTGACAGTGGCATTTGCATCATCTGCCCAGTCTTCGCCGTAAACGTTGATATAGCGTGCAGAGACTTCACCACCGTCTTTAATGGTAACATCACCGCGAACAACGAATGTACCAGCTTCAACATAACCACCGTTCTGAACGATCAGAGAACCGGTATTGCCGACACGCACATTGTCATCTGAATAAACTTCGCCTTCAACAGTCAACACGAAACGTGCATTTTTGTATTCAGCCTGAGTATCGTATTTAGAATCGTAAGCGGAACCAACCCAAACGTAGCCATCTGCACCGACTTTTACGTTTGCGCCGGCTTTCACAATGACGTTAGAATAAGCATCAACCACATCATATTCTGTGAAGTAGGGAGTTGTACCTTCCTGATACATACCGACTGCGAAAACGTTATTTGCACTCTTGCTCAAATCGATAGAAGATTCGATGGAAGCTTCGCCAGTTGCGCCGGTATTGAAGATAGCAAATGTGATATTGCTGGCGTAGGTACCTGCTGGTTTGTCATAAGCAGCCTGAACGGGAGTAGAGATTGTGCCGGTGAAAGCCTGAAGTTTCTGGGGATCTGCTGTAACCTGATCAACGTCCCAGAAACCGAAACCAAAGACTGCATCCTGAGCAACATAGGCGTAGGAAGAAGGTGTATAAGAACCACTGTTTTCTTCTGTCCAGATACCATCACCCCAGAACTTGTAACTGCCGAGGTTGATTTCACCCATCTGCATTGAATTAACTTTACCCATAATTAAAATCCTTCTTGTTTTTTTTGTTGAACTCTGTCTTTTATATTCTCAATTGTATTGTTCAACATTTTTGAAGTTTAACGGAATTCCGGGTTTTATCGTACCCGGGAGACTTACCTTAAAAGTAAAACACCTACCTCCTTTTCTTTACGTTATTATGTTGAAATTTTAGAGTGAGTTTAAAACAAAAACAAGGAAACACCCGGTGCGGGCAGCACAATACGCCCACATCGGTGGTTTCCTTACTAAATTTTTGTATACGTGTAATTTGCATTGCAGACATCAACATCTGAGGAACCTCCCTGTATTGGCAATCATACGGATCACAGGGCGATCAGAGCATTTTTTTCTGCCCGGAACAGGCAGAAGATTGTGTCTGCGGACAACAAAACGGCTGCAGGAAAAATCTGCAGAAGAAACAAACAGATTAAAGGTGTGAAAGCGTTCTCCGGAAGGATCTTCCAGATAAGTGTAAGAGGAACAGTCTGAGACTGTCAGAGAAAAATAGTTTTCAGGTATTTTGAATAGTATTTTTATAGAGACTGTGCGCTGCACAGTCTCCACCTGCAGGTGGAACCGCCAGGCAATCGCCTGTCGGAACTGCACAATCAAAGAATGAAAAATTTAATGTTTCACTCGTCATTTTCTGTTATACCTGATAATTTGTTGTTAGAAATTCACGCCGTTAATATACACATTATACAATGCAATGTCAAATATTTTTTGCAAAAAAATTCAAAAAAAATGCAAAA
>JAFVSW010000313.1 GCA_017503545.1 Lentisphaeria bacterium
CATCATTGAAATTTACAAAGACAGGATGTATATTCTTAATAAATTGGAAAACTATGAAGTACGTGTCGAAACGCTCATTGAACGTGACATACATTCAATGAGCCGTTGACAAATACCAGCTACGGACAAATGACCTTATTTCAAAAGCAATCAATTAATTCAGAAAAGTCCACGGCATTTTTGTGGAATCCGTTGTAACACTTTTCTCATTGACACCTTCCACATGGAGATCCGCAAAACCGGAAACTGCAACCCGGTTATGACGGTATACCACACTGCCCACATAAGCTCCCCACATACCGGATGGCGGAATCAAAATGTTGGTGGAACGGAGGTGGTTTACATCGCATGCCGTTTTTGTTTCCGTATCCCAGTTTTTTGACATTTCACTGAGCAGAATGACTTTAGAAGGATATTTCACTTTATTTTCCCATTTTCCACCTGAACCAGTCGTAAAATTCATCTTTGTTCCACTCATGGCATTTGTTCCATAACTGAATGTAACCGGGATTTTGGGCTGACCGGGACAATACCAGGTAACAATATCAATGCGTGGAGAATTTGCCGGTGTTGTACCGGCACTTCCGGTCAAACCGCGGTTCAGAGTTTGAGCCCCTTTCAATATGCCGGCATTTCTGAGCAGTTGTGGAGCTTGTATTTGCGAAGTACCGATTTCGGCATACGCCGGAAGGATCAAACCATTATATGAACTGGAATATTGTCCGTGCATGACCATGATCTGTTTGACATTGGAAGTACATTTTGCTCTTTTTGCCGTATCTTTTGTCTTACCCAAAGCAGGCAGCAGCATTGCCGCCAGGATTGCAATAATGGCGATTACAACTAATAACTCAATCAAGGTAAATTTTTTTTTACATTTATACCGGAACATAAAATAAAACTCCTTTTATTTTTTCATCCCGGCATCGTGCGGGTGGATGCCGGGATGTTTTATTTTACAGGGACGCAGATCAGAATTTAACAACTTCTCCTGTTTCTGCAGATTTCATCATGCCGAGGCACAATTCCATTGCAGCAATAGCTTCTTCTGCTCCGGCATAAGGTTTCAGTGCCGGATTTTTGACACAATCCACAATGTAAGCGATTTCCGTCGCATACATACCACCGGAAATGTTTTCCTGCAGCGGGCCGAGGATTCCTTCATCCACATCGATCTTCGTCGCTTCCCCGCCGATATTGTAGAAAATCACACCATCAGCATCGGTATATTTCAATGCACCTTTTTCGCCGTAAACGACCATGGATGTTTCAGACGGACCGCCGCGCAACCAGGAACATTCCATATTGCAAATACAACCGTCGGAATAGGTAATGGTGGTACTGACATAATCTTTCGGCAATTCATCGTTTTTGGGAAGGCGGAATGCCTGTGCATAAATTTTTTCCGGTTTACCGAAGATCATATTCTGCAAATCGCAATGATGCGCCAGCATATCCAGCATCACTCCGCCGGATTTTTCATAATCGGTGAACCAATCGCCCCAGAGACGGCTGTAACCGCCGAAAAGACAGGAAACAGAACTGCAGATCAATTTGCCGATCTTGCCTTCATTGATCATTTTTCTGAGCTGCATGGCACCGGCGGAGTAACGGCGTACAAAACCGATGGCAAACAGATTTTTATAACTGCGGATCATGGGAGCCAATTCTTCCAGTTCTTTCCGGGTACGGCAAAGGGGTTTTTCACAGAAAATAGGTTTCCCTGTTGCCATGGCAGAAAGCAAACCTTCCTTATGACAATATGTGGGAGATGTAATGACGATCAAGTCTGTTTCCGGACTGCTGCATACTTCTTCCGCGCTGGAAAGGATTTGTATTCCGGGGTATTTTTCCGCAAATGCTTTTGATTTTTCCGGGTCAATATCATACACGGTGGAAAGTTTGACATCCGCCAGATTGACCAAGTTGCCGGCATGAGCATTTCCCATACGACCAGCACCGATAATTCCAATTTTCAACATAATTTATTCTCCTTCAAGAGTTGATTTAATAAGTTTAACTGCTTCTGCAATATCTTTTTCCTGTTCCGGACCGAAGGGTAATTCCCGTTCAATGATCAACGGGCCGGAGAAGCCGCCATTCTGCAAACGTTTCAAAAGGGTGCAGAAATTTGTGGAGCCTTTGCCAAGCACAGTTTCTTTGCCGTATTTGGCTCCGTCGGCAGGCGGGTTGGCATCTTTACAATGTACGACGCGAATATATTGCGCCAGTTCGTCCACCATTTTTGCCGGATCGTCTTTTGCATAATACAAAAGGTTGGCGGGGTCAAAATTGATCCCCACATTGGGTTCGCCGATATCTTCGATCATCTGTTTGAGTTCAGCAACGGTTTCCGTTCCCGTTTCAAACATAAAGACCTGATCGTTGGCAGCGGCAAATTTTGCAAGCTGTTTCATGTCAGAAATGAATTTCTGATAAAATTCGCCCCGGTCTTCCGGGAGGAATCCGACATGACATGCAAAATATTTGATGCCGTATTTTTTACCCCAGTTCAACATGCGGCAGGAAAGCAACATACGTTCTGCACGGTAATCTGCGGGAATCAATCCGAATTCATTTTCAAACTGATTCGGATAAGAGAAAAACATGGTGGGAACCGCAATCCCATATTTGCGGAACAGTGCAAAGAAATCGTCAGACGCCTTCCGGGCTTCCGGCGTCGGTGCCAGCCATTGTTCATAAACACCGGCAATCTGAATACAATTCAAACCGATTTCCTGATAAAATGCGATCCGGCGTTCATCTATGTCATGACAACGGATCAATGTTCCAATTTGTTCAATGCTCATTTTATTTCTTCTCCTGATTATCTTGTATATTTTACAACGCCTTCACATATGGTTGCAACGACGTCTAAATTCGCATCCAGCAATACTATATCAGCGATATAACCTTTTTCAAGCTTTCCACGATCTTTTATGCCTAAACTTTCTGCCTGATTCAAACTTGTCGTACGGATCGCTTCCGATAACGGCAGTCCGGTCACACGAACCAACCGTTTCAATCCGTTATGATAACGCAAGGTACTGCCTGCCACCGGACCGGTAGTCAAACGGGCACAGCCATCTTTTACGATGACCGGAAGACCGCCGAGGGAATATTCTCCATCGGGCATGGCTGCCGCACGCATGGAATCCGTAATCAGCATCATACGTTCCGGTCCCTTGAGTTTGGCAATCATGGCAATCATCTGTTCGCAGAGATGCACGCCATCACAAATCATTTCCACATAGACATCATCATCCATCAAACCGGCGCCGACCATGCCGAACCGCAGGTGATGGACCGGGGTCATTACGTTACAGAAATGGGTCAGATGTTTCATCCCCGCAGCACGATGTTGTTCAAAACAATCGTAATCCGCTTCCGTATGACCGCCCGACGGCATGATACCCCGTTCCGTCAAGGCTTTGGTAAACTCCAATGCGCCCGGCAATTCGGGGGAATATGACACCTTCAAAACCGGAGAAATGGCATTGAGTTCATCAATGATTCCGATTTCCGGATTCTTCAGATATGCCGGATTCTGCGCACCCGCACAGGTTGGATTGAAAAACGGACCTTCCAGATGGATCCCCAGCAGGGTTGCCCCGTCCGTCACCGATTTTTTATACTGTTCCGCCTGATGACACAACAAGCGCAAATCGTCATAAGAAACACTCAAAGATGTGGCAAGGAATCCGGTCACACCGTCTTCCAGTTTGCCCCGCCCGATGGCAGAAAATGCTTCTTCCGTACAATCACAGAAATCATAATTGGATCTGCCGTGAGAATGGATATCAATAAATCCGGGAGCGGCAATCGCCCCTTTGGCATCCATGACATCATCACAGTCAAGCGCATCCGCCAGGGGCTGACCGGCATAGACGATACGCCCGTTTTCGATTACGATTTGACCATCCGCAATATCAAGCCCGGGAGATATGATTCTGCAATTTTTAATAAGTTTTTTCATAAAACAGAATCCAGATTGATTTTATCAGTTGTATAGATCAACGTAAAATCGGCATGATCCAACAGGTAAGATGCCGGAAGTTCCGGAGTGGCACATCCATCGCCGATCATCCGTGTCAACGGTTCTTCCTGTTCCGCAAAACAGGCAAGGAGCAATTCCTGTTTGGATGTCAGGATCTGCTTCATTCCCATCGTTGCGGCAAAACGGGGCATGAGCGATTCATCACCACCGGCTGTCAATCTGGTATTCTGGGCGATCGTTGCCGCAGCAAGGGGGAGAACACGGGACGGCAATGCGCCGTATTCCGCCACGCCGATTTCAGATTTCTTCATTGGTTCATTGAATGCAATATGACCGTTGAATCCGATTCCGAGCAATTGCAAATCCAATCCACCGGCATCGGCAAGAGCCTGATCGAATTTCGCCGGATCAGCGGGATCCGGGAAATGTGCCTGTGAATCGGCAAAATTCCGTTCCGGTGCAAACCGGTTGAACAGATTTTCGTGCATATATTTCCAATAACTCAAGGGATGATCATGGGGTACCGCATGAGAAGCATCGGAAGCATATTCATCCAGATTCCATGTCTGCAAACGGGAAAGATCGATCCCATCCGCATTGAACCGTTCCGCAAGAATACGGTACAGTTCGATCATGGTATTCCCGGTTGCCAAACCGAGATTGAAGTTTCTGCCTTCTTTCATGGCGGCAACCACTGCATTATAAATTACATCTGCTCCGGCAACACTCATTGCCTGATAATCAGCAACTTTTTGTACTTTCATGGTATAACTTACTCCATATTAACGTCCGGCAAAGAAGCGGATCAGCCGCGCCGCATGGGCAGCACAGGCATCCACCACCGGATCATAAAATTTATCCACCGGCAGAAATTTACCGGCAAGTTTTTCCAATTCCGCCTGAGAACTTTTCAGGTATGTATCCAGATATTCCGTGGCAATATTGATTTTTGCGATTCCGTTATGGATGGACTCCCGGACCGCTTCCAACGGCGTACCGGATCCGCCATGAAGAACCAATGGAACATCCGGCAGTGCATCCGCAATGGCTTTACACCGTTCAATATCCAATTTCGGTTCGGCTTTGTAATAACCATGTGCCGTTCCAATGGATACAGCCAACGCATCCACTCCGGTTTTTGCCGCAAATTCAACGGCTTCATCCACGGAGGTCAGAGAGGTTTCGTCCCCCATAGCTACGTGCCCGATTTCTCCTTCCACACTGCATCCGGCTGCATGGGCAAGATCCGCAGCCATTCTGGTCTTTGCGATATTTTCTTCCAAAGACAGACGGGAACCGTCGAACATGACAGAGGAATATCCGGCACGCAATGCCTTACCCACATGTTCCAAACAACTTCCGTGATCAAGATGCAAAGCAATGGGCTGACTGGAACGGTTTGCAAGACGGAGCAGCATACCGGCAATATCAGATGCCTTATCCGTCGTAAACAGACGGTCGTACACCTGAATGATCACCGGGGATTGTTCGGCTTCCGCGGCGTTGAGAACCGCTAATGCCGTTTCGTAATTTCCGACATTGAATGCGCCGATCGCCCGTTTATTTTTCCGGGCATCAATAAGCATTTCTTTCATTGTGACCAATGCCATAAAGCACACTCCTTACAATGCTTCTGCCAGAACTTCTTCGATGGTTTTCACACGGAGAGAAGTATATTTTGCCAACTGCACTTTTGTATACGGAGAAGCCGTCACAATCACATCCGTTTCCGGATGATCGGCGCGTGCTTCCACATATTTTGCCAGTTTTTCCACCAGTGCGATTTCAATCTTATCGAGCACAAGTGCGCCTTCCGCACAGCTGTAAGATTCTTCATCATTGGTCCCGAAGGGTTTCAAAACGGCACCGTTGGCTGTCAAAATGTTTGTCGGGAACGGATAATCGTTATTATAATTCCGCAGATAATCACTTTCCAGATAATACAATTCGCCCAGAGCTTTTGTTTTGATATCTGCAAGATATTCGCTCGTGTGCATCACTTTTGCATTGAGGGTGATCCCCATTTCCGGAATGGTATTCACCAGCAAATCATAAATGCCCGGATGGCTGACCACCACCGTTTCCGCTTTGGTATCGTTCAACACCGCAACAAACTTTTCAGCAAGCACTTTGGCTTCTTTCCGGAAACCGAGAACCCACAAACCTTTTCCGCAGGAACCGCCGCTGACCGTTTTGTATCCGCTTGCCAATTTCGCAAATGCGGCAGCCGCACCGGATTCCATGGAATATTGGTCGGCAACATATACCACATTGCCTTCGCCGGAAATCTGCCAATCCGGACATGCCTGCAATTCCGCAGCAATGGCTTTAATATTTTCAGGAACTGCACCCATTTCCACAATATCCGCACGATATGCCAATGTCAAACCGACTTCATCAAAATGATGCACGCAATTCCGGCGGCAGCATCCGCTCAAATCGGAACGGTACATGGTACGGATCAAATCCGCATTGGTAAATTCATCCGGGTACATGGTTGCGCCGTAAATCATGGAAGCACGGACACGCGGCGTATCGGCTTCCGTAAAGGTCACATTCCCGATGGGGGAGAGGTGACGGCACATAAAACAGAAACGGCAGTAAGTAATAGCTTCAGAAAAATTATCAATATACATTGTCAGACTCCTTTAAATCCCATTTTGCCGGGGTTCATAATGTTGTTCGGATCCATTTCCTGTTTGATGCTTTCCAGCACATTCATAGCTGGACCGTACAGATCTTTCATGTATCTGCCAAGTTTCAAGCCGACACCGTGATGTTCATTGATCACGCCGCCATTGGCAATCGCCGCACGGATCGCAAGGTCCCAAACCCGGTTGTAAAGGGCGACCGCTTCCCGGGGATCTTCCGGAACCGCTTCTTTTTCAAAGATGAAACGGGCATACAACATGCAGCCCCAATCATACCAATGGGAGAAATGGCCGATAAAACGAACGTTCGGGAAGTTTTCCGTAACCGCTTTTTTCATGGCATAATACACATTTTCAATATTGGAGAATGTGGCAACCGTATCCAACGTCCCATACGCCTGGGGAATGTGGAAAATGTACGGCGGATAGAAGAATTTATATTTGTTTTCCCACCAGAGATCGCCACCTTTGCTGCCCAGATCCTGACCATGATATTTATCTTCCATGATCTCACGGGCATAACGCATCTGGCAATCCACAATGTCTTTCCGTCCGTCAAATCCGAATACCAGATAGGCTCCCTGTTCCAGATCGATCCCGAACACTTTGCGGACATGGGTCTTCGTTTCCGTTTCATCATACAGACGGATCGCACAAGGCTGGAGACGGCTGCGCATCAATTCCGCACCCGCACTCATGGCTGTATGGAAATCTTTGAAAATGTACGCACGGAACTCACGGGCTTCCGGCTGGGGATGCACTTTCAAGGTCACTTCCGTAATAATACCCATCGTCCCTTCGCTGCCCAGATACAGCATGGTCAGATCCGGACCGGAGGCATGGCGCGGCACCGGCAGAGTACGGATGATTTCACCTGTGGGTGTCACCACTTCCAGAGACATAACCATATCTTCAATCTTGCCGTATTTTGTGGAAAGCACACCCGTTCCGCGGTGTGCCAGGAAACCGCCGATCGTTGCACAGGAAATAGAAGCCGGCAGGTGCATGGTGGAATAGCCTTCTTTATTGCAATTCCATTCCAGATGCTGGGCAATGATACCGGTCTGACAACTGACGGTCAAAGATTCTTTATCCACTCCATAGCATTTGTTCATACGTTTCATATCAACAATGATACCGCCGTAAACGGGGAGTGCGCCCCCCTGAGAACCGGAACCGCCGCCCCAGGGAACGACCGGGATCTTATATTGATTCGCAATCTTTACGATCTTTGCAACTTCTTCCGTGGTGGATGGATGCACAACAAAATCCGGTTTCGGGGTTTCCATTCCCCGATCGTGCCACATTTCCGGAATCCAGTAATAATCTACCGAATGACCGAAACGGTCTGCATCGCGGGTACCCACGTACTCCGCCCCAAGAATGTCCGTCAATTCCGTACGGATCATCTCATACATGTAACTGTTTTGTGAGACTAACATTTTTACCTCCAATATATTTAAATAGTTTAATTTTTCCCATACACCGGTGCCAGCGCATCATGGATTTCACGGTACGTCTTGAATCCTTCACGGTAAAATGCCGCAAGTTGTGCATCCGGTTTCAATTCACCATCAATATGCAAACAGGATTTCACCGCAGAACGGCTGTCCGCAAACACGCCTGCCCCGACACCGGCAAGTAATGCCGTCCCGAATGAGGCATCTCCCGGATGGGGAATCTGTAACGGCAAATCGAATACATTGCACACAATTTCACTCCAGAGTTTACTTCTGGCTCCTCCGCCAATCAGAAAAATGCGATTGACGGATAAGCCCATGTTTTCCAGAGAACTGTAACAATCCCGTAAAGAATATGCCACACCCTCCAGTAAAGCACGGACAAAATCACCTTTTGTACTGCTGATGGAAACGCCCGTAAAACTGGCACGCAATTTGGCATCCCAATACGGCGAACGTTCCCCCTGCAAATAAGGATGGAACACCACTCCGTTCGCACCGGGAACCGACTGTTCTGCCAGCTGATTCATCAAGGCAAAGGCATTACCTCCGGTACGTTCCGCTTCCGCAATCTCCGATTGACATAAGGCATCACGCATCCAATGCTGACACAATGCCGCCGCATTCGTCGCCGACACACTGTACCACATGCCGTCAACCACATGGGAATACGTCAATGTTGTGGCGGATGGGTGCGGTTCGGCAGTCATAATATTCACATTGCCCGCCGTCGCCAGTTTAACAATGCAGTCACCCGGCTCAATGGCTCCGGCACCATAATCTTCCACCGCGGAATCCGAGGTTCCGCAGACGACAATCGTCCCTTCCGGAAGTCCGGTATCCCGTGCGGCGCAGGCTGTCACATGCCCAACCACATCCGCAGGTCTGACCAGTTCCGGCAGTTGTTCCATGCGGACACCGGCAAGCGCGGCAAGTTCTTCCGACCAGACACGATTTGCCATATCAAAGAACAAAGTCCCCTGGGCTTCGATATAATCGGTAACAGCAACACCGGTCACGAGATAACGCACATAATCCTTGACGAACAGGATTTTTGCCGTCTTTTTCAACACTTCCGGTTCGTGAAGACTCAACCAGCGTAACTGGGGCAAAGTCCATGTAGGGGCAACTTGCTGATATGCCGTCTTAAAGATTTTATCACCAAAGTGTTCCCGTAAATATTTACATTCTTCCACACTGCGCTGATCGGTCCACATGATCGTTTTCCGGACCGGGCGCATGTGTTCATCCAGCAATACTGCATTGTGGGTGGAACCATCAAAACTGAGAGACAGAACCCGGTTCAGATCAACCCCGTTACCGGAAAGTTTATGCAATGCTTTACACATGGCATCATACCAATCCGCCGGATTCTGTTCCGACCAACCGGGATGGAGAAACTCTGTTTTGTATTCCACAGAGGCTTCGCCAAGCAGTGTACCGGCAAAATCAATCGCCGTTACTTTACAACCGCCGGTCCCGAAATCGATTCCGAGAAGAATATTTTTGTCTGCGGACATCTTACTTTACCCAATCATGTTCCGGATCTTTTGCAGAAATCAATCCACGGTTGACAGCACCTGTCATGGTCCAGAGATAATACATTTCGTATCCGGGCGCACCGCAAAGGGGGTGATACCCTTCCGCAATGGCAGCCGTATCATTATTCTTGACCGTATACGTTTCATCAATGGAACCATCCGGCTGATATACTTTCTGAATACCAAATCCTTGCGGCGGATCAAAACGGTAGAAATAGGTTTCTTCCATATCGATCTCACCGGGCAGATTATCCACATCATGACGGTGCGGCGGGTACCCGGACCAATTGCCGGAAGGAATCATACCTTCCCCGATATAAAAGTGTTCGGAATCAAATTTTTCATCCAGAATGACGGTTGCCGCACGTTTGAAATTGTCTCTGCCAATGGAAAGTTCTTTCATGGTTTCCGGCAAAATCAACGTGGGTCTGGCGGTATCACGACTTGCCGGAGATTCGTTCACCGCAAAATCGCAATCCGTAAGAGCGGTGAATTTGTAAGCGGTATGACGGGGCAGATACAACGCGTGGGGTTTGCCGTCAAACACATTTTTTCTGCCGCCTACCACATCAAATTTCCATCCGTCCCCTTCTGCGGCAAACGTACCGCCGAGCGTGACGAATGCCACTTCAAAGTCGCCGGTATTCCCTTCGTATACCGTATCTTTTGCAAGCTGCACGATTCCGAACCGGGTGAGTTTCATATTGTATTCGCCCAATTCAAAAACATTATTATACCCCTGTTGCGGAGCAAGATGAATCAAAAGATTATTATCGTTCATAATATCCTCACATTCTTTTTTTGTTTATTGCACTACAACGGCTTCAATATCCATACAACGGCAAAGATCCAGCAATTCCGGAACCAGATCGCCGTAACTTAACGCATAATGGTGTTCCCAGCCCTGATTGATAACCACTTCCCGCAATTTATCGCATCCGGCATCAAACTTGATTTTCAACGGATTACCACGGACAAACAGGTCTGTATCAAGTCCTTCCCCGGTGGCAATCAACATACGGAAACCGTCGCCGTCACGCTTTTCGCCGAGACGGGCAAGGGTCACTCTGCCCGGTTTCAGCGGAAATTCGTTGGTCACACCTTTCACGCCGCCGCCTTCCACCGTGGCACTTTTCCGCAATTGAGGCTGATACCCCGCTTTGCACAATCCGCAGGGCGCAGCTCCGCAATGCCAGGCAACACCGTATTCGCCTTCCATCACGATCATATCGCAGAAGAACGGCAGATCGCCTGTCAATTCCTGGGCAATACGCATCATGACGGCACCGTAAGCATCCCCTTCACAAGCGGTCAGATATCCGTGATTCGTCAGGTGTCCGATCGTGGAGCAGACGGTAATTCCGTACAGATCGTTGGAAATAAATTCCGGCCAGCAGCGCATGGCAAGGGTATCCACCAGGAATTTGTCTTTCATTTTTTTCACCGCACCGAACAAGGCGGCGGATTTTTTCAATTGTTCCTCTGTCGGACCGTCTGTCGGGTGGACCGGGGCATCGGAAAGAATGGTCTTGACGGCATCATCCAATTCGTCCGCAGTAAGATTCCGGGCGGCTTCGATCACTTCATGTTCCGTAATGATCTTGATTTCCGGTCCGATTTTCGTGCGGAGCAGCATTTCATCCCAACTGGATGTGAAGAAGCCGGGAACACGACCGCCGATCACGCCGATCCGCATCCGGTTCAATACATTCATGGTGCGTGTGACACGGATTGCTTTGCTCAACTGCGCTTTTGCTTCATCGGATCCCACTTCCGCATGAACATGGAAATACGGCACGTGCATACGATACATAAAATGGGAATTCATATTGGCTGCGCAGAAGGAATTGTTCTGCAAACGGCCGCCGCAGGGGTCCGGTTCTTTCATGGACCAGAGGACGACCGGCACTTTCAGCCGTTGGGCGAACATGGGGACGATCACGCCGAGAGAAAAGGTCATGAAATGTGCAACAATCATATCCGGCTGTTCTTTTTCAAAGAATTCCAGTTCTTTGAGTGCCCGATCTTCAAAGTCAATCATAGAATCGCAGCCGATAACTTCCACATCCGGCAGACTCTGTAAATATTCTTTGGCATTCTTACGGGCTGCTTCCAATGTGTCATTGGTCCAGTTTGCTTTGGTAAGCGGAAGATAACCGATCTTGATTTTTTTTGACATGATATTTTCCTTTTTGTTATAATACCTTGGACTTGAATTTTTTAATATTTTCAAAACCGCTGATCCGGAAGGCTTCTTCCGTAATCCGGACGACTTCCCGTGCCAATTCCAGAGTAATCGGTGTCGGAATACCTTCCACTGCATCCAGATAAATGTATTTCCATAACACTTCCTGGAAATAATCCGGGGTTTCATATTCCGAAGTCACAAACTGCAGTTTTTCATCAAAATTACCATACCGCTTCGGCGGATTTTCCGGATGCGGTTTCAAATCTTTCAATTCACACAAAGGATCGATATATTTCGCAAAAAGTTTACCGTTTTCATACACGATCGTCCCGCGATTCCCAATGATTTCTATATCACGTCCGCGCAGCAGATTCGCTCCCGTGATCTCAATATCCACTACGCGATTATTCGCTCCTTTCAGAATGATCTTGCATAAATCATCCCCGTCACCAATGGATACAACACGACGGACATCCGCCCAGATATCCACCACCGGGGATTCCAGATACTGTAATGCTTGATCGATCAGATGCGGTCCCCAGTTGCTCAATAATCCGCCATAATATTCTGTCATCGTCATCCAGTCATTTCTGCGGCAGAAACCGACGGCAGCAGTCAATTTGATATATTGCGGCTCCCCGACAAGCCCGGATTTCATCAATTCCAATGCTTTGACAAAGTGAGGATCAAAACGGTGATTGTGACGGACAAATAATTTGCCGGGGTGTTTCTTCCCCATATCCAGCATAACATCCATTTCCGCCAGACTGGTTGCAACCGGTTTTTCCACCAATACGATCTTATCCGCTTCCAACACTTTCAATGCCATCGGCACATGATCCGGATGACGGGTCGCGATCGTTACCATATCCAATCCCGGATGTTTCAGCATTTCTTCCAGCGAATTGTATTTTGCCGTATCTTTCAATTCCGGCGGACAATCTTTCAAACGTTCCGGATCATGATCCGCACAGGCAACCAGATTGAAATATTCGCTGTTCATAGCAATTTCATTGGCATGTGCATACGAAATACGCCCCAGACCGACAATTCCTACATTCAACTTTTTCATACGATAACGTTTCCTCAATTTTATTTGCTTTGATGAAGTTCCGCTGTATTGATATCTTTCAGCGGATTTTCCGAATAAACTTTTTCCGGCGCATCACCCTGGAAGGTGACTCGATCCGCCAATACACCATTCACCGGTGCCGCCCAACGGATGGCATTGCCAATCACTTTTACCACATTTTCATCGTGATAAATGGGGTATGCTTCGTGCCCCGGTGAAAAATAGAAAATCTTCCCGGCATCACGCTGGAATGTCACGCCGCTGCGGAACACATTCCCGCCTTCGTACCAGGACATGAAAACGATTTTGCCGTCATCCGGAATGTTGAACGGTTCCCCATACATTTCCGTGTGCGGGATCACAAATGTTTCCGGCACACCAAAGGTAATGGGATGGGATGTATCAACCGTCCAAACCCGTTCCTTTTCGCCCACTTCACGCCAGCGCAAACGGCATTGTGTCCCCATCAATTTACAGAAAATTTTGGATAAATGCCCGGAATGAAGTACGATCAACCCCATTCCATGCAGCACACGGTAATGGATTTTTGCCACCAATTCATCCGCAACCTTTGCATGAGCGCAATGTCCCCACCAGACAAGCACATCGGTATTGTTGAGGACCTCATCCGGCACCCCCTGAGAGGGCATATCCAACGATACCGGTGTGATCTCCAGATCGTCAGCTTTCAAATTTTCCGCTAACGCATTGTGGATACCGCGGGGATAAAAGGTGCGGATCCAATCCCCAACCGCGCCGGTTTCCTGTTCATGGACATATTCATTCCATATCGTCACATTGATTTTTTTCATCATTCGCTCAACCTTATATTACTATGATTGTTTTGTAAGAAAAGCATCGACTTCAGCACGAGTGGGAATTCCGGTCCGTCCGCCCGGTTTCAAACATTTCAACGCAGAAACGGCAGAGGCAAATCGCATACTGACACGGATATCACGGGTTTCAAAGTAACGGACCGCAAACGCTCCGTGATACACATCCCCTGCCCCCGTCGTATCCACTGCCCGGATCTTGAACGCCGGACAATATACCGCTTTGCCGTTTTCCAACATCATGGATCCTTTACACCCCATTGTGATACCCGTCACTTCCGATCCGTTTTCGCCCAGTTTCAGCAACGCTTTCTCCAAATCGTTTTCCCCGGTGTAACGACGGGCAAAATCTTCGGAAACAATCAGGATCGTAACATAAGGCATCAACTCCCGGATCTCCGGGCGCAACGTTCCGGCATCCAGACTGACCATGATCCCATTCCGACGTCCCTCCTTTGCCGCAGCCAACGCCCCGGCAGGATTATGACCATCCAGATGAATCACGTCTGCCTGACGGATCATTTCAAGATCCACTTCATCTTCTTTCAATTCCGCAAAATCACCGCGACTCCATGCAATGCTGCGTTTGCCCGTGGACTGTTCGATCCAGCAATAAGCAATGGCAGAAGCACAATTCGCGCGGATCTTCATGGCGGAAGTACAAATGCCTTCCTGTTCCAAATCACGACGGATCCGTGTACCATGTTCATCGTCACCGGTCACGCCGATAAATCCGGTTTTCATACCGAGTCGGGCAGCCGCCACAGCCGCAGTCGCAGCCGGTCCACCACCCTGTACCATTTGTTCCAGAATCTGAACTTTTCCATCCAGCGGAATTTCCGGCAGAACCGCCAGATAATCATTACTGCAATAACCCACAGCTAAAAAATCAATATTCTCCATTGCATATATCCTTATGCGTTATAACAAATCTAACTTGCTGAAAATATACCGTTCCTCATACAGAAATCAAGAGTTTTTCATGAGAAAAAAAGGAATATCTTTGAGAAATTATGATATTTTATCATTTTTTCTCATTTTTTATTAAAAATTAGTTGTTTTTTCCCAAAAAAGCGGTATATTATTTGTAATCTCAAAAGGAGTGTTCGACCATGAAAAACCTGCGTACCTA
The DNA here is from genome assembly GCA_017503545.1 of Lentisphaeria bacterium. Lineage (GTDB taxonomy): Bacteria > Verrucomicrobiota > Lentisphaeria > Victivallales > UBA1829 > RGIG8244. The sequence continues at coordinate 14,875 of JAFVSW010000313.1, forward strand.
TGAAATCATTGATTATCTGAAACAAAAGAAATATTGTTCGGTGGAAGAATTGACATCCCACTTTCACGTTTCCAATGCCACCATGTACCGCGATATTGCAGATTTGGCAGCACGGAATATCATCAAAAAAGTTCATGGCGGCATTGCTTTGCAAGAACGGGGAACAGAAGCAAAAATACAGAGTTCCCCGTTTCAGGAACGGATCGACTGGAACCGGCACAAGAAAGAACTGATTGCGGAAAAAGCATTAAGCCGGATTGTGGAAAATGACATTCTTTTTCTGGATTCATCAACCACTGTATACTATCTGGCAAAACGGTTGGAAACTTCCTCTTTTTCAAATCTGACCATCATTACAAATTCCGTCACAATCATTCAGAATTTTCATAATTTTCCATCTCATTATGTTCGAATCGGACTCGGTGGAAGTTTTGACATACAAATGAATTGCTTTCTCGGTCAGGCGACGTTGCGGGAACTGGAATATCTGGAAGTTTCCAAAGCCTTCGTTTCCAGTTACGGGATCGCCGATGATAAAATCACCACGAATCATGAATATCATGCCGGACTGCTTATGAAAGTGCTGGAACGTTCCCCGCAGAATTATCTTTTGGCGGACAAAAGCAAATTTGACCGGACCGGCTTGTTCAAAATCTGTTCCGTCAAAGTATTTAACGAGATCCTGACGGATTCCTGATTTACCGGTATTGAAAATCAATGTATGTATGCTATATTATAGGCTCCTGAAAAAATAAAATTCAATATAAGGAAAACAGATCATGGAGACGCCAACAAAGAAACCCGGATTTGACACAAAACAATTTATCATCTGGACATCGGCTCTGGTCATCGGTGCTTGCCTCGGCTTGCTCGGATGTCAATGGCTGAATGGATTTTGTGATTTTATCGCATCCATTTATACCAGATTGTTCCAATTTATTGCCGTTCCAACCATTGCACTGGCTGTCACTACGACTCTGGCAGACCTGGGTGCGAAGAAAAACACCGGCAAAATCTTCGGTCACACCATCGTTTATACCTTGCTGACAACGTTGGCTGCGGCAATCGTGGGCGCGATATTGTATAAGTTCATCGCACCCGCAAATCTGCCTGCGGAAATGATCGCAAAAGGGCAAAGCGATATTCCGAAAAATCTGGAAGCATTGACCGTTTACAAACACATTCTTGCGGTCATTCCCAATAACATCGTAACTCCGTTCAGCAGTGGTAATGTATTGAGTATCCTCATAGTTGCCGCAGCAACCGGTTTGACCTTGGCATTGATGAAACAGACGGAAAATGTCAAGACTCTCACTCGCATGATTTTCGGATTACAGGAATTGCTTTTTACCTTTATCAAAGCATTGGTTTGGGCATTGCCTCTCGGGATCGTTGCTTTTGCAGCACAACTTTCTGCACAGATCGCTGCCGGGGCTGCAGTCGGCTCTCTCGGCAAATATGTAGCCGTGATTTTGGGCGGTAATGTGATTCAGTTCTGCATCATCCTCCCGTTATTCCTGTTGTGCTGCCGGCTCAATCCGCTGAAAGTGTTCAAAAATATGCTCCCTGCCGTTTTGATGGCATTCTTTACAAAAAGCTCTGCGGCAACATTGCCGGTCACTGTTGCTTCCGCTGAAAATAATTTGAAAGCAAAGCCGGAAGTCGCACGCTTTGTCCTCCCGATTTGCTGTACCATCAACATGAACGGCTGCGCCGCTTTCATCCTTGTCACTTCTCTGTTCCTCCTGCAAAACGGCGGAACGGCAATCAATCTCAGTACCATGATCATCTGGATCCAGATCGCCGTCATTTCCGCAGTGGGGAACGCCGGTGTTCCTATGGGCTGTTACTTCCTGACATTATCTCTGATGGCAGGCACCGGAGCCCCTATCGGGATTATGGGGATCATTCTTCCCATTTTCACGATCATCGACATGGTGGAAACCGGATTGAATGTATGGAGCGATTCCTGCGTATGCGCCATGGTGGATAAAAAAATTCCGGCTTCAGAAAGCAGTGAAACCTGCTGACAAAGTACGGTATTGTAAAATTTACAGTCTGGAATCCCGGGACGGCAACCGTTTCCGGGATTTTTTTTGCATCTTCGACGTTTTATGCCATAAAATCAAATCTTATTTGAGTTCAACGTTCCTTGAATTATATGCCTTTTCGATTTTAAATACTCTCGGATTTATATACGAAAAGAGCGCAACGTCCGAATAAGCAACGATGAATCTGAAACCAGTGCCAACGGCACGGCACAGTACAGCCCATGG
>JAFVSW010000314.1 GCA_017503545.1 Lentisphaeria bacterium
TCAAAAATCTTGCCTTTTTCCCGGAAGGCTTCCGCAATCTTTTCCACCCGGGCATTATCAAACAATTCCAGCGGAAGATTCAATGGATTCAAACCGAAATTAAAAGGATGTGCCATGATCGCCACTTCCGGATGATCACAGGCGCGGATCATGACTTCACATAAAATATCACGCAATTTTTCCGGCGATTGTGTTGTATCCAGCTTCTGGAACAGAATACCGTTGCAATCCATCAGGACAAGTTCAAATTTCTGCAGAAGTTCCGGCTTTACGCAAGGTACACCGCTTTCATCCAGAACTGCCGTTTCACAACCGAACAAATAAGGCACCGGACTGTGGTCACGGTCACAACCGGCATAATCGGCAAGCAGTTTTTCCGCTCCGGCATCGTCGAATGTATGATCCGCCAATACAAAACCTTTGACCCCGTTTGCTTCGGCGGCATTGACCATCCCATTGACCGGACTGCGGCCGTCGGAAAAAGCGGTGTGAGTGTGAAGATCGTAATCAAAAGGATTCAACATAACTTAAAAACTCCTGTATTTCAATAGGTGATTTCTGTAAGATCGTAGGCAAATTCCACCGGACATGCCATATTCTTCAATATCGCATCTTCCGCATCCACCGGTTCCCCTTCCGGCGTATTCCGATAATGAGTGAACACGATTTTCCCCGGCAGACGGGATTCCGCCACCGCCGCAAATGTGCTTGTCGGAAAATGGATCAATTCCGAAACCAGCAAGTCTGTTTTTTCCTGCAACGGTGTCAGTAATTCATCCGGATATTTCAAGTCACCACTGAATACGGCACGGGTATCCTCCGCACGGACGGCGACAGAAAAACTTTCGCAAGGAGCGGGGTAGCCTTCTTTTTTCGCAATGGGACGGTATACGGCAAGATGTTCATTGCTGTAAAAATCCAGTGTGAAGGAACCGGCGTGAACCGTCTTCCCCGCTTCTATGGGGAGAATGGTCAATTCAAATGGCATGATGCTGCGGTAAATATAAATCGTTCGCAACAACGTGGTAAAAACTTCGATCCCTTCCGCCGGCATGTAAACGGTCAGGGGAGCTTCTCTGCGGCGCAGTTGGAACGTTTGGATCAATTCCGTAAAACCGCCGGAATGGTCCGCATGAAGATGTGTCATGACCACACTTTCAATAGAATTCAAATCCACATTCTGCCGGATCAATGTTGCGGCGACCGGTTCCCCGCAATCGATCAGGATCCCTTTTCCGGCGGAATTCTGAAGCAATATGCTGCTGTTTGCACGGTGCAATCCGGGAATGCCGTCTGATGTGCCTAAAAAACGTAATTTCATAACTCTATTCTCCGGGTTCGCGCAGGAGCCGTTGTGCTGCCTGCGAATAATACAGGGTCAATTGTGATGGATTTTACACTCTGTTTTTCCGATAATACAAGGTTGATCGCGATTTCGATTTCATGTTCAAACATGGCAGCTGTGATTTCCGGTTCCGGAAAGCCATTGTTGAACATCCGGTCAAAACCGACGATGGAAAAATCTTCCGGGATACGGACTCCTTTCTGCATCAGATACCGCATTGCACCAACCGCACGATTGGAGTTGAAAAAGACCCCCGCTGTCGCCGGAAGTCCTTCTTCCATCATCCGCTGCGCCAATTCCACACCGATCGCTTCATAACCGGGGTAATCAGGAACCGGACGATTCTGTGGCATATATCGCACCGTGCACCCGTTTTCGCGGAGAAAATGCGTAAGAACTTCAAAGCGGTAATCCTGACCTTTTTCATGGGGAATATCACCCGCAAGATAAATATCCCGATGCCCCAGTTCCAATAAATGTTTCCCCAGCATGATCGAAGCCGCTTGCATATTTGTGCAAACATATTTACCGCGTGCAGGAGGACGCCCCGTATTGCCTTTCGTCCGGAATTCCACCAGCGGAACATTGTGCCGGTGCGCAAAATCCCGTAATCCCGGAGGACAATAATACGCAATGATGCCGGAAGTCCCTTCCAGGATCA